>NZ_JBFAHB010000068.1:0-50224 GCF_040653975.1 Kribbella sp. NPDC050820 | reverse complement strand
GGACTTGTGATGCCCGGCGCCTTCCGCAAGCAGTCGCTACAGCACATGCAGGACTTCAAGGCGTTCGCCGAGCACGGAACGGACGTCCGCGAAGCGACGAACTGATCCGCCCTGACCGGTCAGGCGTCTGACGGCGTGGCGTGTCGATCTTGCCTCCGTTCGTAGATGACCGTTGGGGCAAGCTCCACCAGGGCTGTCTGGAGAAACCGTTGCAATCAAATAGGTTCAGTTGACTGGCAGTTTCACTGACGGTGAGCGCCTCGCGAGGACATCCACGTCGCGCAGTTGATCATCCCCCGCGGGATCGGCGGCGGCGAGCCTGACCACGAACCCACTGCCCTCTCCGATCGCATCTGGTCCATGCACCGCGACCGTGCCGCTTACCGGACCCCCGTAGGCGAAGACATTGCATGACCGTCCCGGCCCGCATCGTCAACGCCCGGCCGGAAGGGGCAGCCGTAGTCGCGCATTCCGATCATCGGGTCGACTGACGGCGTCGGCCGACGCTGATGGCCGCCGTCGCCTGGCGGTTGCCGGACGTGCTTTCGCATGCGGTCGATCCCGGCTGGGTGCCTACGAAGTTGGGCGGACTCTCCGCCAGCAGACCGAGAAGGCCCAAACCGCCGCGTACGGCCCCCGGTTCCGGGACGACCTGCTCGCATCTGTCCACCGCCACACGGCGTCTACCCGCCGGGCACCTGACCCGTCTGACCCTGATGACTCGAGACGAAGGAGCCACTCCGATGACCGTCACCAACGACTCACTGGGAAGACCGCATTCGTCACCGGCGGCAGTGCCGGCTCGCCGACGAGCTCATCGTTCAAGGACTCAAGGCGCTGGCCCTGCGACGTCTCCGACGAGGACCAGGTGATGTACGCCGTGACCCGCACCGTCGAGGAGTTCGGCAGCCTCGACATGGCGTTCAACAACGCCGGGATCATGCTACCGCCGGCCGACTCCGCCGACGAGACCGGAGAGGCGTTCGACCGGCTCGTCGCGGTCAACCTCCGCGGCGTGTGGGCGTCGATGAAGCACGAGTTGAAGCAGATACGCGAACAGGGTCCGGCGCGATCGTGAACTGCTCCTCGCTCGCCGGCCTCGGCACGATCCGTCTCAAGAAGTGCTGTCCGTGCTCTGTGCTGCTGCCGAAGAAGCGGTGTCGACGATCGACTGGTCGATCAACGCGGCCATCGCGGTGTGCGCGGCGCGGGGACGCTTGTTGCGGATGGCAAGCAGTACCTTGGCGTGGAGATCGACTGCTTTGTCGTCGAGGGTGCCGTGTGTGTAGCGGTCGCGTAGCCGCATGCCGGTCTCGATAACCGTCGCCATTCTGGTGAGCAGTTCGTTGTGCGCGGCGTCCAGGAGTGCGGCATGGAACGCGAAGTCCGCCTCGACCTGGGCGGTGGCGTCCGGGCCTATGGATGCGCGCAGGAGCTGCTGGATGGCTGTCGTCGACGTGGATCACAGGGGGCTTGATGCTTCGGGGTCTGGGTGGTGGTCGTGGTTATCTGCCGCTGTCCATCATGCGGATTTCCGGAGGAGCGATGCTTGTTCAGCGGGTGCTGTCGCCTGCCACGCGGTTGGAGTCATGGACGGTTCTGGGCGATGACGGCCCGGTGGTGTCGGTCGAGCGGTATCTGACCGACATCGACCGGTCCCCGAACACGGTGAAGGCCTCGAGTCCACCGACCGGGTCACGGCGTCCGCCCGGGCCTTCAACGAGACGGAGTTCGACTGGTGCGCCTCCTTCCCGCTCGATCTCTTCCCTGACGCCGAGGATGGCGACGACGCCGAGGACGTGGAGGACGAACCCGTGGGTGGCGAGACCTTGTCGGTCCTCGGGCGTTGCGACTTCCGAATCACCGACGAGGTCGCGGTGCTTGCGGCCAGACGCGCGGCGTACCTGCGCGCTTGGCCCGACGACACCAGGAAGACGCAGAGATCAGGGTTCAGCAGGTAGGTGACTCGGGCCGCCGAGTTGGAACACGCCGACGGTCTGACCGCATTGGACAACGCAGCGGGTCTGAAGTTCCAGCGAGACGTCATCGGCTTCGTTGTTCACGAGGCCGAGGATGAAGAGACCTTCGACAACGATCCGTTTGGGATCACTCGAGACTAGGCGACCCAAGCTGGGACTGGCGCACCGTCATAGCGGTTCGCGCAGAGCCGCACCGTCGAGCGAGCAGCCACCTGAGATGAACCCGCCTCGGTGGCGGCCGCGCAATCTGCTGGCGGCCCGGTGCGTGGATCTCTAGTCTCTGTTCATGGGCGACGGTCGGATTTTGCTGCGTGACATCGTCATCGATCTCGGTGATGGGTCGCGCTGGCGCGAAGAGCTTGAGGCGCTGGCTCCGCTGATTGCAACCGCCCTGGGGATGGGCGAACGGGAGACGCTGTCCTATGGATACAGCCTGGGCAATGACCGCGGCCAGCTTACAAGCGTGCGCTACCACCGCGCGTTCTCCGGAGTGCCGCTCCTATGGGGTGATGTGTTCATCGAGGTTGGCAAGGGCGGCCGGATCGTCGAGGCCAGGCCCGCATCCGCCACGCCGATCGAGCTACCCACGGCTGTCCCGACACTGTCAGGTGAAGCCGCCGAGCGCATCGTGCGCGAGCGGTTCGCGGCCGGCGACCTGGCCGCGCTGGAGGACCAACTGTTGCACCACCCGTGGGTAATGGACCGGACTGCTCTTGAGGTCCTTGCGCCAGACGATCGGGCCTGGCTGGTGTGGAACTGCAGCCTGACGGTGCCCGTTCCTGGACTCGGAGCCCACGTCTTGATCGACGCGCACACCGGGGACGTGGTCACGAGTTGGTGGTTCGGGTGTTTCCACCCAGGGCCTTCGTTCAACGAAATGGTGCTGCCACCCAGGCAAGGCATCCCCGCCGACACACCTCCCAGCTGAGCCGGCCGACGGCGCCGCTGGACCGGTTCAACTACGGTCCCGCAACTCACGGAGAACCTCGGCTGGTCGATCGAACGCCCCTCATCGACATGCGCGCACCTCAGCAGGTTCGGGCGTCCCGTGAGTGGATCCCCAGCAGCAGCAAGCCCGGCCCAGGCGTCGCTCTTCGATAACGATCCGCCTGCTGGCACCGCCAACATGAGACCACGAATGCCCGTGTCGGACACCGTCCGCGACGAGAACGCCCAGGTCACGGCAGCGCCCGCAGCCACAACTCCAGATATGATCGATTCTCAACAGTCGTATTTCGCAACAGGATCGGCCCGATCAGCCTCGACGTCCAACGCGAGTACGGTTCGGTCGTCGTGTTGTACACGGGGACTCCGAAGCTGAGCCCACCGCCGGCCAGAAAGTCGCCGGCGTTGAAGGACTCGATGATGTCGCGTTCCCCAAATCTGGTGAGGATCGCGAGCTGACGGCCGACAGTGTCCCACTCGAGATCTTCGATGGTCTTACCCTCAACGAAGCCGAGGTCGGCCAGCGTGGCCGTTCCGCCATCGGGCGACAGGAACGCGACCACTCCGCGTGTATTCGCGGGCACGTACGCCAGCACGTTCCCCGTCGGAGACAACACAGCTCGCGTAGCCCCCTCGGAACCGTCGATGGTGGCGATCCGTGCCCCTTGTCCCGCCGCCTCGACCCGGGTCAGCGGCGCCTCGGCGAGGCTGCTGTCCTCGACGATCAGAGAGTGGTTGTCGCTGTGCCAGATCGGATGATCCAGGTTGCAGCCCACTCTGACCACCGCCGAGTCGGACAAGGTCAGGATGTCCACACAGGTCGACGAATCGCCGTCCGCCGTGCTGAAGGCGATCCGGGTGCCGTCCGGCGACCACGCCGGATGCGCAAGGCCGGCTCCGGACCGGACAAGCCTGTCGGCGCCCTGCTGACGAACCCATAGACCGCCGTCAAGAACGTACGCGATGTCGACACCGTTCGGCCCGCTCGTTACCTCGGTGGCCCCCGTCGGTGCGTTCTCGATCGGCACGATCTGTGTGGCCTTGGGCACTGCGAGACTCCCGAGCGCGGCCAGCTCGTTCGGCCGTCGGACGAGGGCGGTGACCTGCTCCCTCGCCTTCGCCGGTGACACGCGAGGGCTTTCCGGGCTCGGCTCGAACTCGTTGACGGCCCACATCTGGTACGTCACCGGACGCGAGGCCGCGGTCCACGGTTCGGTCCAGTGCGTCTGGTCCGGCGCGACATTGAATGTGGTGTCGATGCCGTCGACGGTCCGCCGTACGACGAACCCGACCGGCGTGGCGTTGCCCCATGATCCCGGCGTCCACGAAAGATCCACGCCGCTGTACGTCGCATCCACCGTGACCTTGCCAGGCGTGTCGGGCCGGTCATAAACGCTGGCACTGAACTGAACATGACGCACACCTCGCGAGGTGCCGTCGAGGATCTCGACGTCCTGCGCATACTCTCCGGCGGTGGTGGCGGTGAGGCTCATGTCGACAACACAGCTCGCCCCAGGCCGGACGATGCCACCGCACCCGGCATTGCCCAGAAGCCAGCCGAAACCACCCTTCAGCGGCTGCACAGAAAGTCTCAGGTCAGTCGTCCCCACGTTGGTCAGGGTTGCATGCCTACCCGGCCGTTGCGTACCGGCGAAGACCTTGCCGAAATCGACCCGCGGCGTGTCGACAGCGATGGCCGCGTACGGCTGGGTGACTCGGCAGGGCTGGAATAGTTCTGTATGTAAGGCAATCGCCGAGCTCAGGTGCGGTGGAATCGCCTCAGGTCCGTCAGTCGCGAGGGAAGGCGGGTCGATCCACTGTCTGTCGTGACTGTGCGCAAGGCCTCCTGGCCACCCGCTCGACGCGGGTGGCCAGCTGCTTGGCCCGGCTCGAACGTGTTGATGCTCGGCTGTCGAGAACCGCCAGGAGTCCGGGACCGGGTCAGGCGGGCACGAACTTCACGGCGCTGGTGCGGAGCCAGTTGGTGCCGGCTGCGTTGGTCAGTGTGACGTGGGCTGTGGTGCCGGCGGTGAGGGTGTAGCGGCCGAGGAGGATCCAGCGCATGCCGCCTGTGGTCTGGTCGATGGTGGTCGCGTCGGATCCGCCCGAGTGGGTGACGGTGTAACGGGCGGCGGTGGTGCTGTTGGGGTGGTTCGGGACCCAGGCGTAGACGTCGTACTCGCCGGAGGTCTCCAGGGTCGGTCGCCAGTCGGCGTTCGCCGTGGCGGAGTTGCTGGTTCGGGTCGGGGTGCCCTGCCAGCCTGGCACGCTCGACGCCGTCCAGGCCCCGGTCTCGCTGTAGCCGGCGTCGTTGATTCCGACGATCGCCATCGGCTTCGGTGTCACCGAAACGGTCGTCGGCTTCGACTCGTTGCCGCTCTGATCGACAACGGTGACCGCGAGGTTCTGTGCGACGTTGTTGGTGAGATCGCCGACGGGGAAGCCGAGGCCGCGCGACTGGGCGTCCGCCGGGTTGCCGGTCGGTACGTCGGTGATCCGGCGGCCGTCGGCGTACACGTGGTATCCGTGCAGATCGACCTCGGTGCTCTGCGGCCAGTACAGCACCGCACCACCGTTGGTCGCCTCGGCGGAGAGTTCCGTCGAGGGCGCCGGGGGCACCTTGTCCACCGGAACGTGGAGGATGAACGGCGTGGACGGCGCGGACTCCTTGCCGGCCCGGTCGACCGAGGTCACCGTCACCCGGTGCGTCTGCCCGGCGAGCAGTTCGTACATCCGGAACGAGGTGCCGCGGACCGGCTGCCAGGTGACCCGATTCCCGTCGAGATACACGTGGTACCCCACTGCGGCCGTCGGCTGCCAGCGCACCTGGAGGACCTGGTCGCCGTTCGACAGGTTCGGCTGAACGTAGGCGAACACAGCACTGGGTGCTGATGGCAACGGTGCCGAGGCGGGCGCCGGCAGGAATTTGATCGCATCGGCACGCGCGACTCCACCGGCCGCCCGGTTCAGCTCGACCGAGCCGTTGCTGCCCGCATCGAATGCGAAGTTGCCCAGCTTGACCCACCGGTCCGCCCCGAGGCTCAGATCCGCCCCGACCGTACTGACTCCACCGGCATGCGTGACGGTGTACGTCGGCGGCGTGGCCTGGTCGGCGCCGACGCGAACGAACCTGACCACGTTGGTCCGCAGGTACCCGCGTCCCGCGGCGTTGGCGATCGTGACTCGTCCAGCGGTGCCGGCGGTGAACTCGTACGTGCCCAGCGAGATCCACCGTTTCCCGCCGGTCGTCTGATCGACATCGACCGATGCCTGACCACCGGGGTGCTCGACGGTGTAGCGCGCGGCGGTGGTGCTGATCGCATCGTTCGGCACCCAGGCGGACACCTCGTACTGCCCCGCGATCGGCAGGTCTGGCCGCCACGCCGCCGTCGCCTTCGTGTCGTTCGTCGTCCGGGTGGCGGTTCCGTCCCAACCGGTCAGACTCGAGGCAGCCCAGGCGCCGGACTCCGTGTAGCCGGGATCGGTGACTCCGACCCGGGTCTCGGTGTCCTGCCGGCCGTCCGGGATCCATGCATAGACGTCGTACGTCGTGCTCCCGGGCAGCGTCGGCGCCCAGCGCGCGGTCGCGGCCGGATCACCGGACCATCGAGTGTCCTGCCCGCGCCAGCCCGTCACGGTGTTCGAGGACTGCCAGGTTCCTTGTTCGCTGTAGCCGGCCTGATCGTTGTCCACGACAACTGCCGGGACGAACTTGACCGCGTCGGTGCGCAGAGTGCCGCTTCCTGCCGGGTCCGATGTGACGCGCACGCCTTGACCGCGGCCGGCCGTCATCTGGTAGGCCCCGAGGCTCACCCATTGCTGGCCTGCGCTGTCCTGGTTCACGACGGCCGAGGTCTGCCCGCCGTCATGGCTCACCGTGTAGCGGGCGGCCTTATGACCGGTGCGCAGGTAATTCGGGTTCCAGACGAACACCTCGTACGACTGCTTGGCCGGCAGTTGTGGTTGCCAGGTGGCCGATGCGGCGGGGTCGTCGGTACGGCGTACGTCTTTGCCCTGGAAGCCGAAGGTCTGGTGGTGCCCGTCGGTGATGTCGTCGCTCCAGGTGCCGGTTTCGGAGTACCCGGGGTCGCCGTTGTCGACCACGACGGTGTCGGCGGTCACGTCGGCGCCCGGCTGGACCGGGGCGTAGTACCGGAAGTAGTCCCAGGCCGTTTCCCCTGGCAGGTTGGACTCGTCGACCGGTGCGGTGAACCCGAGGGTCGTGAGCCAGATGTTCTGCAGACCGTGTGGCCCGGGCTTCGGCAGGACGCGTGTCAGCTGTCCGTCGATGAAGTACCGCACCTGCGTCGGCGTCCACTCGAAACCGTAGACGTGGTAGCCGTCCGAGGAATCCGGACCCTTGTACAGGCCGCCCGGGTTGCCGATGTGTTGCGGCACGAACCAGTGCGAGACCTGGCTGTACAGGTCCGGCGCGTGCGAGTCGACCTCGAAGCCGTCGATCTCGTTCACCCGGTTGTTCGGGCCCTTGTACAACGGAGTGTCGGGCACGTAGTCGGACAGGCCGGTCGTCCACAGCGCCGAGTGGAAGCCCTTGTATCCCCACAGTTTGGCGCGCGTCTCGTAGTACCCGTAACCGAAGGTCTTGCGGCTGATCACCCCACCGCACGTGTACGGCTTTCCGTTGCGGTCCTCGCGCTTGAGCGCGATGCGCATCGAGCCGTCGGAGACGGTGACGTTGCCGGGGTTGTTGGAGCAGATCGCCTTCTCGCCTTCGCGGTAGAACCACGAGCCGGTGTCGAGTCGCGTCCCGTCGAACTCGTCGGACCAGGCGAGCTGGTACCCCGGAACCGGCAGCGACGGTGTCGCGCCGGCGACGGAGGACGCAGGCGGCAGGGTCACCAGCCCCGCGGCGAGCAGAATGCCGGCGATGCCGGCGTGGACAGACTTGCGGACCTTCACGAACACAACCTCCTAGTTCGACCGGACGAGTTTGACCGAGTCGGCGCGGATGCAGCCCGCCCCGTCGCGATCGATACGCACGATGTACGGCGTACCGCCGGTCAGAGCGTGATTGCCGAGCGGAACCCAGCCGCTGGCCTGGGTCAGATCGATCCGGGACCGGATCAGTGCGGTACTGCCGTCCCAGACCGTCACAGGTGCGTCGACCTGTCCACCGGATCCGCCGACCCGGTAGAAGTAGATGTCGTACGACCCGGTGGCCGGGGGAGCAATCGTCCAGCGGCCCGCCGTTCCGCTGTCACACGAGTAGCGCGCCGTGAGGCCTGCGAAGCCGCGGACACCGGACGTCGCCCACCCCGTTCCGGTCTCGGTATAGGTGCCTCCGGTGGCGTCGTTGTCGGCGTACGCGTCGCGCTCGTAGTACCGGAAGTAGTCGAACTGCACCTTCCCTGGAAGCGCGCTCTCGTCCACCGGATTCTCGATCGGCTGGTAGGCGATCGCGGTCAGCCAGACGTTGAGGTAGTTGTGCACGTAGCTGTCGGCCGGGTACGTCGCCGGTACGGCACCGCGCGCGACGAGCGAGCCGTCGACGTAGAACTCGACCGTGTCTTCGAGCCATTCGAAGCCGTAGGTGTGAAAGGCCGCCGAGGTGTCGAAGCCGACGTCGTAGATGCCACTGGTCGGGGTGTAGCCCTGCCCCCAGGCGATCACGTTGTGCCGGATCCGTCCGGGCAGATTCGAGTCGACCTCGAAGCCGTCGATCTCGGTCTGCGGGCTGGCGCCGCCGTTCTCCGCCGCCCAAAAGGCCGAGTGCCACCCCGTGCCGACGTTCGTCCTGGCGCGAGTCTCGTAGTAGCCGTAGCGGGAGCTGCGTTTGCTGATCAGGCCGCCGCCGGTGTACCTGTCGTCGGAGTCCACCGCGAGCCCGCAGTTCTCACCGGCGGTGTTCTTCGGGCACAGGTAGATGGTCATCAGTCCATCGCCGACGACGACGTTCTCGGAGCGCTGCTGGCTGCCCTTGATGTCGGTCCGGAACGTCCACGCGGTGGTGTCGGTTGTGGTGCCGACGAATTCGTCGGCCCACTCCAGTTGGTATCCAGTCGGCGCTGCCTCCGCCGAAGTGGCCGGCGCGGGTGCCGTAGCGACGAGCAAGAGGGGTGCTGCGAGTACTGCGGTCAGTTTCATCTTGTTCCTCCAGAGCCGACGGACGGTGGCTCCTGCACAGGTGAAGATGACGGGACCGTAGCACTAGAGATCCACTATGTGAATATCTGATCCTATATATCGCTATCCAATCGCACACCGTGCCGGCGTGGTGGTTGCAGTAAGGGTTGTGGTGCCATCTACGATACGGATGACGGAACCAAACTTTTGCGGGTGAGAGGTGAGCTCGGTGGCGCGTGCGATGGGTCGTGAGGCCGGACCGGGGACGCAGAGCGTCGAGCGGGCGATGTCGCTGATGTCGGAGTTCACCGAGGCGCATCCGCAGCGTCGGGTGTCGGAGCTGGTGGAGGCGACGGGCCTCGGTCAATCGACGGTGTCGCGGCTGGTGGGGGCGTTGGTGGCGCTGGGATTCCTGGCGTACGACCAGCGCAGCGGGCTGTACGGCATCGGGCCGAAGGTGATCACCCTGGCAGGTATCGGGCTGAACGAGCTGCCGGTGCACCAGCAGTCCCGTCAGGTGGCGCAGAACCTGGCGGCAGACCTCAATCTGGGTGCGAACGTCGCCGAGCGCCGCGGGTCCGAGCTGTTTTACCTGTGCCACTTCGAAGGCCGCGCCGCGGGCCGGTCGTCCACCTTGGTCGGCAGGCGTGGCCCCCTGCATGCGACGGCGATGGGCAAGGCACTCATCAGCGAGCTCCCGAAGGCGGAGCTGAAGGCCCTGCTCGGCGACGATCTGGCGCGCTACACCCCGCACACCGTGACCGATCACGCCGCGCTGGACAAGCTCCTCCGCGGGGTGCGCGAGCGTGGGTACGCCCTCGAGGTGGAGGAGTTGGCGTTCGGTCGAGCCTGTCTCGCCGCGCCCATCCGGGACCGGAC
Source organism: Kribbella sp. NPDC050820 (assembly GCF_040653975.1). Lineage (NCBI taxonomy): Bacteria > Bacillati > Actinomycetota > Actinomycetes > Propionibacteriales > Kribbellaceae > Kribbella > Kribbella sp. NPDC050820. Next base: position 40,337 of record NZ_JBFAHB010000068.1, on the reverse strand, counting down.
CGGCGTGATCGTCGCCGCTCTCTCGGTCTCCGGCCCGCTGTCGGCGATGGATCTCGGCACTCGGGAGGAGTCTCTCGCCCTGCTGGTCATCGAGCAGGCTGACCAAATCTCGTCGGGTCTGGGCTATCACGCGTCAGCCGCCGTGAGCTGACCAGCACAGCGGCTAGCGCCGCCGTCGCTGGACCGAACAGGAGCACGGCCGGTACGGCGTACCATGCGCCGACGCCGGCCGCGATCAGCCCGATGGCAGCGCCCGCGGGTACGGCGGGCCGGCGCCATACGACGTGGATCGTGAGCAGCCAGAGTTCCGTCGTACGCCGGGATTCGACGGCGGCCGCGACGGCCGGGAGCAGCCAGAGCGTGACCAGATAGCCCAGCAGAACCAGGGACAACGGCACGGCGATCACCGTCCCGCGTGCGACCACGAGATAGAACCCCAGCACCCACACCGTTGCCAAGGGCAACCCGAGCACGACCTGCCCGCGCACGATCCACGCACGCCACGCGGACCAGAACGTCGACCAGGCGTGCATCTCGGCCGAGTTCAGATACCCATGGATCACGCGGTGGACCGCCAGAGTCGAGGGCGCTACTCCCACCACGACAGCGCCCGCCGCGACGCCCAGGACCCATAGAACCGAGACGAGCGCCAGCCGAAGCGGCCAGTCGAGCCACCGGTAGAACGCCGCAGTCCGGCCCGTGAGCTCGACCTCCATCAGTCGGCCCGCAATCTGCCCTGGAGATCCGCCCGCCCGACCACGGCCGGCGACAAGACGGACAAGCCGCCGTCGACCGGCAGCACGACTCCGGTGATCGCGGACGCGCGCGGCCCGGCCAGGAACGCGACCGCATCCGCGACCTCCTCAGCCCGGATCGTCCGGCCGAGCGGATAGCCGGTCGATGCATCCGGCAACTTCTCACCGCCGACCATGCCCGGGGCGACCGCGTTCACGCGCACCCCGCGGTGCGCGTACTCGACGGCGAGCTGGCGAACGAGCGCGTCCACCCCACCCTTGGCTGCTGTGTACGCCGCAGCCCACGGTGCGGCCACCAGCGTGTTCACCGACGAGACCGCAACGATCGCGCCGGCACCGCTTGCCACCAGGTGCGGCAGCGCTGCCCGCACCGGGAAGAACACCGTGTCGAGCGTGTTCGACAATGCCTCGCGCCATTGCGAATCACTGGTCCGGTGCGCCGGGACCAACGGCATCCGCCCGGCGGCCGTCACCAGGACGTCGAGACCGCCGAACTCCGCTGCGACCCGATCGACCGCGGCGGTGGCCGCGGCGGGATCCGAGCAGTCCGCGCTCAGCCGGAGGTCGAGGCCTGCAACCCGATCGTCTTCCAGGGACACGCCCGCGACCCGGCAGCCGTCGGCCGCCAGTGCCGCGACGATCGCGGCCCCGATCGGTGTCGTCGCGCCGATCACGAGCCCCCGGCGAGTCACTTGATGCGCGCCGCGTGGACGGCGTCCTCGTCGACCTCCACGCCCAGCCCTGGCCCGGTCGGTACCGCGAACCCGAGATGACCCCGCTCGAGCGCAGTCGTCAGCACGACGTTCACCGGGTCGAAGAGCGTCGGATGGAACTCGTACGCGACCAGGTTCCCGATCGCCGCGGACGCGTGGATGCTCGCCGCCATGACCACCCCGAGCCCGGACGAGTGATGCGGCGCCAACGGCACGAACCACGTCTCGGCCACTGCCGCCAGGTCGACCGTCTCGGTGATCCCCGTCCGCCCGACATCGGGCTGCAGGATCGCCGCGGCCCGCTCTTCCAGCCACGGACGGAACTCCTGCCGGTGCCGCAAACTCTCCCCGACAGCGACCGGAGTGTCGATCCGGCGCGTGAGTTCGGCATGCCCGCGGACGTCTTCGAATCCGACAGGTGCCTCGAAGAACCATGCGCCCAGTCCGTCGAGTCCGCGGCCGAGGCGGATCGCCTGGGCCACGTCGTACACCCCGTGGACGTCGACGGCGATCTGCAGGTCGTCGTGTACCGCCCGCAGAGCCTCTACGGTGGCCAGATCCTCGCGGACGCCGTACCCGAGCCCGATCTTCACCCGCCGTACGCCCTGATCCACCCAGTCCTTGGCGTGGGCGATCCGCTCGCTGTCCTTGTTGCCCTGCAGCCCGGAGACGTACGTCGGCACGACGTCGCGCTGGGCGCCGCCGAGTAGTTGATGAACTGGTACGCCGGCGATCCGTCCGGCGAGATCCCACAACGCCACGTCGATCGCGGCGACCGCGTCGCCCTGATGCCCGCCCAGGTGACCGCGTTCGCGCATCAGGGCCCGAAGCGATGCCACCAGCGGTCGGACGCGGGTCGGATCGGCACCCAGCAGCGCGGGCTTGAGCAGGAGTTCGATGACCTTGGCGGGCACTTCCGGAGCGACTGGAGCCAGCGCCTCGCCCCAGCCGACCGACCCGTCGTCGGCGGTGAGCCGGACGAGCAACGCCTCGCGTGCGGAGCCGTAGATGCTCGGCCACGGCGGCTTGGTCCTGTAGGTGCGCGGTTGGGTCAGCGCCAGCGGAAAGACCTCAACATCGGTGATCGTAGGCATCAGTGGATCCCGGTCAACGAAGCGGATGCGGCAGGAAGGTCCAGCCGGTCGAGTATCGCGGTCAGACCCGCCTTCGCGCGAGCGTCCAGAGCGCGCGCCGGCACCCGGACCGTGGCGTCGTCGATCAGCCCGCGGCAGACCAGGACCTCTTTGTGCACGGCCCAGGCGATCCCGGACTGGAGACCGTACACAAGCAGCGGAAGCAGCAGGTCGAACCGGGTCCGAGCGTCGTCGTACCGGCCCGCGCGCCAGTCGTCGACCACCGGCGCCAGAAGATCCGGGATCTCGCACGCAGGCATCGTGCCGACCGCGCCGGCGGCGAGTTCGTCGAGCAGGAACTGCGCGTTCTGGCCGCCGAGGACCACGAAACCGGGCTCCTCGATCCGGTCGACGACCGCTGCGACCTTGGGTGCCGTCGGCGGCGCCTCGACCTTCACCGAGGTGACGCCCGGTACGGTGGAGAGTTCTGCGATCTGCGGCGGCGACATCGCCACACCAGTGACGCCCGGTGCGTCCTGCACCATCACCTCGATCCCGACCTCGGCCACCTCCGCATAGAACGCGGGCAACTGCGCCGGGCTCGGCGGCACCATGAACGGCGGTAGCACCATCACCGCGGACGCACCGGCAGCGGCCGCCTCGGCGGCCTGTTCGACAGCGGTCACGGTCGACGTCGCAGCTACGCCGACGACGAGCGGTGCCGCGTTGGCGACCACATCGACCACCTCGCGGGTGACAACGCGACGCTCGTCGGCGGTGAGCGCGAACGCCTCGCTGGCCATCCCGAGGACGGCAACGCCGTGCACTCCGCTCGCGAGCTGGAACTCGGTCAACCGGCGCAGACCGGGCAGATCCAGGCTGCCGTCGGGACCGAAGGGCGTGGCAAGAATCGGAACGAGTCCGGCGATGGTGGGTAGCTGCTCGGCGGTCAGCATTCGGCATCCGATAGGTGCTTGACGAGATCCATCATGTGCGTAAGGTTGCCACATGGTGGATGTCATCGTCCATCATTCGCCATCGAAACCCAGGAGAGCCTGTGGCGCCCGAGGCAGGGTCGAACCGAAGCGTCGAGCGCGCTGTGGCCGTACTGTGTGCCTTCGCGGTCACCGGGAGCCTGCGGGTCACGGAGGTCGCCAACCTCGCCGGCCTTCGCCAGTCCACCGCGTCGCGGCTGCTCAGCACCCTCGAGTCCGCCGCGTTCGTCGAGCGCGACGCCGACGGTCACTACCGTCTCGGCGCCGAGTTGATCACTCTGGCCGGCGTGGCCGTGAACGGTCATCCCGTGCACCACGCGGCCCGCCAGCCGGCCCAGTCCCTCGCCGCCACAACGGGCCTCGGCGCGAATGTCGCCGTTCGGCGCGGGCGCGAGGCGTACTACCTGTGCAATTTCGAGGGACGACTCGCGCCCCGGTCGTTCTCACTCACCGGGCGGCGGAACCCACTGCACGCCACGGCGCTCGGCAAATGCCTGCTGCTCGGCGTCGATGACCGTCGTGAGTTGCTGGGCGAGCTCGAGCGGTACACGCCACGCACCATCACCGACCACGCCTTGCTCGACGCGGCGATCGACTCGGTCGCGTGGCAGGGGCTACGCGACCGAGACCGAGGAGCTATCGCTCAGCCGGGCCTGCGTGGCCGCCCCGCTCCGCGACCGCTCCGGCGGAGTCGTCGGTGCGCTGTCCCTGTCCGGTCCGTCCAGCGCCGTCGACCTCGCCACCCGGGAGCACGAACTGTCCCGGCTGGTGGTCGAGACCGCTGACGCCATCAACTCGCACCTGGGCCATCACGGCCCCGCCGATCCACAGATCACGGCGCCTCCCGGGCGCCTCGACCAACGGAGCCGATCATGAAGATCCGCCCTGCCCTCACTGTGCTCACGTGCGCGGTGGCGCTTGCCCTGTCGGGCTGCAACCTCGTCGGCGGCAGCTCCGACTCGGGTGGCGCCGCGGACAAGGTCACCGTCACCGTGGCCCTCGTCCCGGACCCACCCGGCGCAAGCCAGTTCTACCGGCAGCAGTTCGACGAGTTCGAGAAAGCCAACCCCGGCATCGCGGTCAAGGTGGTGGAGAACCCGACCGACCAACAGCTGAACGCGGTCGAACTGATTTTCCAGCAGAACCGCGCACCAGATGTCTTCCGCGCCCAGGACGACGGCATGGACCGGATGGCGGCGCGCGGCTGGGTCGCGCCGCTGGACGAGTTCGTGACGCCCGAGTTCCTGAAGCGGTTCCCCGAGGGAAGCATGGATCCGGCCACCTCCGGCCTGCACCGCGACGGCAAACTGATGAGCCTGCCGCTGGTGTGGGGGCCGTGGTCGTCGCTGCGGGTCTTCCTCTACAACGAGGACCTGCTGAAGAAGTCCGGTTTCGACGGCCCGCCGAAGACCTGGACCGAGCTCGAGCAGATGGCCACCAAGATCACCGCCGACGGCCACGGCAAGTACTTCGGGTACGCGCCGACCGCCGCCAAGGCTCCCGCGGCCGAGATGCTGGCCGGCACCGCTGTTCCGTACTCCGTGGCCGCCGGCGGCATCGACTTCCGCACCGGGAAGCCGGCGACGTCGAGCCCCGGCCTCGTCGAGGCGGTCGAGCTGCATCGACGGATGCAGGCCGCCAAGGTGATGGTGCCGGGCTGGGAGAGCTGGGACGGCAGCCGCGCGTTCAAGGAGTTCGCGGCCGGCAAGTTCGCGATGTACCCGACCGCGCCCTGGCACGTCGCCGAAGTCCGGAAGCTGGCACCCGAGATCAAGCTCGGCGTCACCGGCCTGCCGGTGCCGGCCACGGGACGCGGCGCCTACCTGGCCCGGACCAAGTCGTTCAGCCCGCTGTGGTCGATGTCGTCACAATCGGCGCACAAGGCGGAGAGCTGGAAGGTGATGGACTTCCTCTCGTCGGAGTCCTTCCACCAGGCGTACTACCAGAAGTTCGGCACGCTGACCGCCCTCGAAGGGGCCTGGAAGGCCGAGGCGGAGAAGAACCCCGACCAGGCCGCGATCCTGAAGGTCGCCGAGGAGAGCCTGCGCCGGGCGCCGAACCCGGCGCTGGCGAGCAAGGGCGGCCAGGCGCTCATCCAGGCGCTCGCCGCTAAGCCCGACCTGAAGTACACCGACGCCGCGGTCAGTTCGATCGTGAAGAACCAGCCGTTCGCCCCGGCCGCCGCCCAGCTGGACAAGGACCTGCAGACCTTCCTGGACAAGACGACCGCCGACTTCGCCGCGAAGGGCCAGGAAGGGTCCGTCAAGGATCTGACCTTCGCGGGCTGGGACCCCCTGAAGGACTTCACGCCGGGAGGCTGACCGGATGACGACGACGATGGTGCGCGCCGTCCAGAAGGCCCCGGCCCGGGAACGCCCGGGCCGCGGGCCGGGGCGGCTGCGCAAGCACCTGTGGAGCTATGTGTTCCTGATTCCGCTGGTGCTGCTGTTCGGGGGTTTCACGATCTGGCCGATGATCGCGAGCTGGTGGTACGCGTTCTTCGACTGGGACGGCGTGGGCTCTCCGACGAACTGGGTCGGGCTGGACAACTTCCGCGAGGTACTCGCGTCAGACGCCTTCTGGCGGGCGTTCTGGCATTCGTTCGTGTTCTCGCTGGCCGCGATCTTCGTCGAGCTGCCGCTCGCGCTGGTCCTGGCGGTTCTGCTCAACAACACCTGGCTGCGGTTCCGGAACCTGTACCGGCTGGTGCTGTTCCTGCCGGTGGTGGCAACGACTGCCGTGATCGGCATCGTGATCGCGATCCTGCTGGACCCGGCTGGTGGTCTGGTCAACCGGATCCTGCTCGACGCCGGCCTGGTCGACGTGCCGGTCAACTTCCTCGGCAGTACGTCGATCGCGCTGCCGACCCTGCTGTCGATCGACGTGTGGAAAGGATTCGGGATCACCTTGATCTACTGGCTCGCCGCCCTGCAGACCGTCCCGAAGGACCTGCAGGAGGCGGCCGCGATCGACGGCGCCGGGTTCTGGCGGTCGCTGCGGTTCGTCACGCTGCCGGTCGTCACGCCGATCGCGATCGTGATCCTGCTGCTCGTGTTCCAGCGCAGCCTGAACACGTTCGACCTGGTCCGGGCTGTCACCGAAGGCGGGCCGGACTATGCGACGGACGTCGTACCGACGTACATCTACCGGTACGCGTTCGACCCGTCGTTGCAGGCGCCCCGGTATGGGTTCGCGTCGGCGGCGGGTGTGGTGTTCGGTCTGCTGACGCTGGTCGTGACGTTGCTGCAGGCACCTTTCCTGCGACGGCGGGTGGGCTCATGACCCGCTTCCTGCGCCGCAACGTGTGGCACCTGCTGCTCGTACCGCTGTGCCTGGTGTGGGTGTATCCGTTCGTGTGGATGATCTCGGCCGCGTTCAAGACGCCGAAGGAGATGCTGCTCGGCGGCCTCTCGCTCCTCCCGGACGACGCCACGCTGGACAACTTCCGGCGAGCCTGGACGACGGCGAAGTTCAGCACCTACACGGCCAACACCGTCACGTTCTCGATCGCGGTCGTCGTCCTGGTGCTGCTCGTCGCCTCGGCGGCCGGGTACGCGTTGTCGCGGCCTGGGCTGCCCGGGAAGAAGGTGCTGGTCGCGGTGCTCGTCGCGACGATGTTCATCCCGCACGGCTACACGATCATCCCGACGTTCGTGCTGGTGAACGGTCTCGGCCTCGGCAACGGGCTACTCGGTGCGGCGCTGGCCCAGGCCGGACCTGCGCTCGTCGTACCGGTGCTGCTGTTCATGGGCTTCTTCGGTGGCATCCCGAAGGAACTCGAGGAGGCCGCCCGGATGGATGGAGCCGGGTACCTGCGCACGTACTGGCGGGTGATGCTGCCGCTGGCCAAGCCCGTCATCGGCACCGTCGCGTTGATGAACTTCATCGGCGCCTGGAACGCGTTCTTCATCCCGCTCGTGTTCACGCTCGGCAACCCGGATCTGCGGACGCTCGGCGTCGGGATGTACGGGTTCTACGGCCAGGACACGACCGACTGGACCGGCCTGGCCGCGGCGGCCTGCATCAGCGTCATCCCGATCGTGGTGGTCTTCCTGTTCCTGCAACGCACCTTCGTCGAAGGGATCGCCGGTGCGGTCAAGAGCTGACCGGATCTCCTCGACCGCCTACATCCAAGGCGAATCACCCCGGCTCGATCCGCGGACCGGCGAGCTCATCTGGGTCGACATCCTGGCCGGCCGCGTTCACCGCGGCCGGCTCGTCGGGGGAGTGCTGACCGTACTCCGCGACTACGACATCGGCCGGCGCGTCGGTGTCGCCGTACCGCTGGCCGAGCCGGGTGGTGGCTGGGCACTGGCCGTGCGGGAAGGGTTCGCGCACCTGGCCGAGGACGGTACGGTCACGTCGCTGATGACCGGTCTGACCAGAGGGCAGGATCAGATGAACGACGGCGCCTGCCATCCGGACGGCAGCTTCTGGGCCGGTTCGCAGGCGCTCCCGCGAGCCCCGCGGGCGGCGCTGTTTCGTCTCGATCCGGACGGCTCGGTGAGTCGGATGCTGTCCGGCCTGACTGTTGCGAACGGCATCGACTTCGCTCCCGACGGCCGGACGTTGTACTTCATCGACACGCTGCCCTTTCGCCGGCTCGAGGCCATCGACCTGGTCGCGGGCCGCCCCGCGTCGCGCACGACGATCGTCGACGTCGGCGGCGGCAACCCGGACGGGCTGGTCCTGGACGACGAGGGCTGCGTCTGGGTGGCTGTCTGGGACGCGAGTGAGGTACGTCGCTACGCACCGACCGGCGAGCTGCTCGCCACTGTCGAGCTACCCGTCCCGCGACCCACCGCAGTCTGCTTCCAGGGCAGCACACTGGTGATCACCACGGCCTCGCTCGGCCTGGTTGACCCATCACGGGGAAGCGGCCACCTGTTCGCTGCCGACGTAGGCGTGACCGGTCCGCCGGCCCGAGTCTGGACCGGAGCAGCCCCGACAGCCTGACGCGCCGTCGGAGCTGCGCCTGTCAGACCGGTCGGAAAAGCGGACCGACCCCGCTCCGTTGCTCGTCGACACGTTCCTCGGTCCGAACGGCCGGGTCGCAGATCGCGCTGGAACCTGCATACCGACTTTGGAACCGGCGCCGGTAGACACAAGCGCAACGTTGGAGGGTTCGGCGGCCTGCCGTCGGTCGCGGACCTTAGGACGGTGCTCAGGCAGACAGGCTACCGCAACCTCCAGGTCATGCTCGAATCCCGGAGCGACGAGTTCCGTACCCCGGTCCCGTCCGGTAACCAGCTCCACAACGGCATGCACGGCTACATCGGCGGTGACATGGGCAATCCGATGATCTCGCCGTTCGACCCGATCTTCTACTTGCACCACTGCCACATCGACCGGCTATGGGCGAGGTGGCAGGCCGACGGCCACGCGACCCAGTACCCGTGCGCCTGCGCCAAGCCCGAACACGGTCCGGCCAGCCCGATGTATCCCTGCCTCGGACAGCGTGTGGCCGTCACCACTCGGTGATGAGTGGGGTGTCTGGCTCGTGTCGGCGCCAGGAGTTGGTGAGGCGGGTGAGGCGGGCCGGTGCCGCGATGCCGCGTACGGTCGCGATCTTTCCGTTGGTGAGGTCGAACGTGACGGCTCCGACGACCGTGTCGCCGACCACGAAGAGGATGGCGGGGCCGCCGTTGACGTCCGCGTAGTGCACCGCGGGTGTGCCGCCCGCGAAGCGCCGTTTCCACGTCGATGACCCTAGAAGCGGTCAGGCGATCTCAGCCGGTGTGTCCGGCGTGCGTACGGCGGTCAGCGCGCGGGGCTCGGCGGTGACTCGGTTCTTGCGCTTGGGCATGCCGAAGGTCGGGTGCGAGGTGGCCCACAGCGATGTCTTGACGACGCCGGTCTTGATCAACGCGGCGGTGCGGCCGCCGGTGTGCTTCGGTTTCGCGGCTCCTTCGTCGTCGACCATCTGTACGATTCCGTCCCGCCGTCCGAGGCTGATGTGGTTGCCGTAGTACAGCAGTTTGGTCCGGCGTACTTCGCGGCCGGTGAGCCGCGCGATGATCGCTTCGACGGCCTGCGTGCCGGTGTAACCGGCCGACGCGCAGGACATCGGCAGCGGTCGGCCGTTGTCGCCGATGGCGTAGGCGGCGTCGCCGATCGCGTAGATGCCTGGATGGGACACCGATTGCATGGTGCGGTCGACGACGATCCGGCCGTCGTCGGTGACGTCCACCCCGGCCTCGGCCGCGATCGGATCGACCGCGAACCCAGCCGTCCACACGGTGGCGTCGGAGGCCAGGACGGTTCCGTCGGTGCAGAGCACTCGTTCGGCTTCGACGGTTTCCACGCTGGTGTTTTCGAGCACGGCGACTTCCAGCCGGTCACAGACCCGGCGCAGGTGCTTGCGCGCGCCGGCGGAGAGTCTGGCGCCGAGTTCGCCGCGGGCGATCAGTGTCACCGACAGCCCGGGCCGGGACTCGGCGATCTCGGTGGCGCTCTCGATGCCGGTCAGCCCGTCGCCGATGATCAGGACGGTCCCGCCTCCGGTTCGCTGGTCCAGCTTCTCCAGGCGCTCGCGCAGGCGCAGTGCCGCGGGGCGGCTGGCGATGTCGAAGGCGTGCTCGGCGGCGCCGGGAAGGCCGCTGGTGTCGCCGTGGCTGCCGAGTGCGTAGACCAGCGTGTCGTATTCGAGTTCGCCGCCACCGTCGGCGTCGGCGACAGTGACGATCCGGCGCTCGGCGTCGACGGCGGTGACGCGGGCCGGCCGCAGTTGGATGCCGGTGCCGGCGAAGACGTCGGTGAGCTGCGGATTCTCGATCGCCTGCCCGGCCGCGAGTTGGTGGAGCCGCAGCCGCTGGACGAAGTCCGGCACAGCGTTGACGACGGTGATCTCGGTGTCTGTCCGAGACAGCCGGCGAGCCAACGTCCCGGCCACGAAGGCTCCTGCGTAGCCGGCGCCGAGGACGACGATTCGGTGCTTCATGTGTGTTGCTCCTGTCGGTTCGGTTGCTCTCGTGGGGTTGAGCGAGACAGCGCCCCGATTGCTGACAGGAACGGGTTATGGCCTGAGTCACAGCGCCGGCCGGGTGATCTGCTTCACACGTTGTCAGGATTTCCGAGGCTGTGACGTCTTGTGCTCGAGAACGCCCGGAGCGAAGGAGACGTCATGGTCGGGAAGAAGATCGCCGTCGTCGTGGTCGGTGGAGGGTACGCCGGTGTGATGGCGGCCAATCGTTTGACGCAGCGAGACGACGTGGCGGTGACGGTCGTCAATCCCCGTCCGGTCTTCGTACCGCGCCTGCGTCTGCACCAGCTGGTTGCGGGGACTCATGACGCGGTCGTCGACTACAAGGAAGTACTGGCCGACGATGTCCGGCTCGTTGTCGACACCGTGACTTGGATCGATGCGACCGGGCGCAGTGTGGCGCTGGCACAGGGCGGCAGCATCGACTACGACTACCTGGTGTACGCGGTGGGCAGCGAGAGCGCCGGTCTGCGGGTACCGGGCGTTGCCGAGTTCGCCTACCCGGTCGCGACCCTGGAGGCGGCGCAGCGGTTGCGTTCGGTGCTCCACGACGTACCCCAGTCCGCTGAGGTGACGGTCGTCGGTGGCGGCCCGACCGGCATCGAAACCGCGGCCGAGTTGGCCGAACAAAGACGTACGGTCACGCTGGTCTGCGGCGGTGTGCTCGGCCCCTATCTGCACTCGCGAGCGCGACGCACCGCGAGTAGATACCTCGCCAGGCTCGGGGTCCGCCTCATCGAGGGCTCGGGTACGACGGTCACCGCGGTGACGCGGGACACCGTGCAACTCACCGACGGCCGCACGGTGCCGAGCCGGGTCACGATCTGGACCGTGGGCTTCGACGTTCCCGATCTGGCCGAGCGCAGCAAACTGAGCGTCGATGCCGCCGGGCGGCTGCTGACCGACGAGACGTTGGCCAGTGTCGACAGTGACCGGATTGTCGCCGCGGGCGACTCGTCGGCGCCGTCGGATCTGCCCTTCCGGATGAGCGCCTACGCGGCAGGATGCCTCGGCGCCCATGCTGCCGACACCGTGCTGGACAGGATCGCGGGTGAACAGCCGAAGCCGATCGATCTGTCCTTCCCGGCCATGTGCGTCAGCTTCGGCCGGCGTACGGGGATCTTCCAGCTCGCCCGCAAGGACGACACAGCAGTTCCGCTCTACTTCACTGGGCTCGCGGGAAAGACGCTGAAGGAACTGTCCTGCGAGTCGAGTGTCAAGCACCTGGTGACCGAAGCGCACAAGCCCGGCTCGCACCACTGGCCGAAGGACGGCAAGCACCGGCCGGCTCTGCTCGCGGCTCGCGGTGACGACGCGCCGGCACCGGTTGCGTAGGGCACGGACGCGCGGTCCGCCGCACCGAACCGGACAACGGCACAGGACGACACGGGAGCAGAAACCATGGACGACACCACAGGTGAACCCGACGGCCGGCTGCGCCAGGGTTCTGCGGATCGCGACGGCGGCGACACCGCCGTCGTCGAGGCGACCGCGACCTTCATTGCCCATGGCAACCTGCTGTTCACGGTCGCGTACGAGATGCTCGGTTCGGCTGCCGATGCCGACGATGTCCTGCAGGAGACCTGGCTGCGCTGGGTGAACGTCGACGCGGCTCAGGTCGTCCACCCCCGTGCGTACCTGGTCCGGATCACCACGCGTCAGGCGCTGAACCGGCTGCGGTCGGTGCAGCGTCGCCGCGAGGCGTACTTCGGCGCCTGGCTGCCGGAGCCCCTCCTCACGGCTCCGGACGTTGCCGCCGACATCGAGCTCGCCGAGAGCGTGTCGATGGGACTGATGCTCGTGCTCGAGACGCTGACTCCGACGGAGCGGGCCGTCTTCGTGCTGCGGGAGGCTTTCGGGTTCGGGTACGACGAGATCGCGGTTGCGGTGGACAAGTCGCCGAGGGCCGTATACCAGATCGCCCACCGTGCCCGCCGTCACGTCGAGGCCCGCCGCCCGCGGCGCACGGTCACGCCCCGACAGGCCGAGGCGGCGGTCGCGGCGTTCCGGCGGGCGCTGGAGACACGGGACCTGCAAGGCCTGCTCGACGTGCTGGCGCCCGACGTCGTGGCGATCAGCGACGGCGGAGGCGTCAAGCAGGCGACGCCACGCCCGATTATGGGGGCCGACAAGGTGGCCCGGTTCATGGTCGGTGGCCTCACCAAACGAGACGTCGCGCTCACGGTCGAGGTGACCGCGGTCAACGGCGGGCCCGCGCTGGCCCTGTACGTCGACGCGGAACTCGACGGCGTACTCGCGATGCATGTCGACGACACCCGGATCACCGGCCTCTACTACGTCCGCAACCCGCAGAAGCTGACCTACATCGACTCCGAAATCCCGCTCACACTGCGGTGAGCACCGTTCAGGACCACACAGTTCGAGGAGCAGACATGACCCCGCGGACACCGCTCGCCAGCACTTCGCGTCCGTCACCATGGCCGAAGGTGGCCGGCACAGTAGTCCTTCTCACGGCGATCACCAGCATGTTGCTGATCGCGTTCGCCTGGCCGTCGGTCCGGTCCTCGCTGCACGATGTGCCGATCGCGATCGCCGGACCGGCCAGTGCTGCCGGACAGGTTCGGGCCGCGCTGGATCTGCGTGTGCCAGGTGGTTTCGACGTCACCGAGGTCGCCGATACCGCGGCCGCAGAGCAACTCATTCGCGATCGGGAGGTGTACGGCGCCATCGACCTGAGCGCCGGCACTCCGCAAGTGATCGTTTCCTCCGCCGGCAGCACGGCCGTGGCCCAGAGCCTGCAGAGCATGGCGGCCGGCCTGTCTCAGGCGGGGAAGCCCGCGGCGTCGTCCGGTGTGCGTGACATCGCCGCGCTGCCGGCAGACGACCCTCGCGGCGCCGGCCTGTCAGCAGGCGCGATGCCGTTGGTGATGGGCGGTCTGCTGGGCGCAGTACTGCTGACCAGGCTCGTTCGCGGAAGCGGCCGTCGCGTCACCGGAGCGCTCGGCTACGCGGTCTGCGGTGGTCTCGCGGTGGCAGCGATCCTGCAATTCTGGTTCGGGTCGCTGAGCGGGGACTATCTGGCCAACGCCGGCGCCGTCGCATTCACCATCGCGGCCACGTCTCTGACCATTCTCGGGCTGGAATCGCTGCTCGGCCTCGCCGGAATCGGCGTCGGTGCTGTCGTGATGATGCTCGTCGGCAATCCGCTGTCGGGTACGTCGACCGCACCCGAGATGCTGCCAGGCTGGTCCGGCGCGCTCGGGCAGCTCATGCCTCCGGGCGCCGGCGGCCGGCTGCTGCGCTCCACCGCCTTCTTCGAGGGTCGTGGCATCGCCCAAGCCGTCACCGTGCTGGCCGCCTGGGTCGCGCTCGGGGCAGCCCTGTGCCTGATCGGCGGCCTTCGCGCCCGCAGCACTCGCAGTACCGCGGAACTCACCTCAACCTCAAAGGAAGCAGTCGCAGCGTGACAGCGAAGCGGTGGAGGAGCAGGATGACGCATCCCTGCTCGTCTGGGCAGGCACCGCCTGCGCGTAGCTCGGAGGCTTCGCCGGCGAGCGATCTTATGGCGTGCGGGCGATGGCGCATGCCTGCGAGGTTGGCGCCGTCGGTACCCTTGACCCAAGCGCCGGAACTGTTGTCCATCGGAGAACCCATGGTCGCGCCGCTGATCGCCGAGGCGGATGCCGTCATGCGAGCCCGGACAGAGTTGCTGTACGGGGAGTTCATGAGGCGCGAACGACGCCGCGCCGAAGCCCGCCCGCACCTGCGATCGGCGTTGGCGACGTTCGAGAGCTTCAAGGCGCGGCCGTGGGCCGACCAGACGCGGGCGGAGCTGAGGGCGAGTGGAGAAACGGTTCGTCGCGGCGGCACGGCTCATGGACGATACCTGCCGCCACGGGAGCTCCAGATCGCCAGAATGGTCTCGACCGGCGCGTCATCCAAGGACTGGCGGCGAACTTGTTCCTTGTTCCCGCAGCTCGACTACCGCTTGCGCAAGATCTTCACCAAGGCCGGCATCACGTCACGGAACCAGTTGCGTGCGTTGGAGGTTGGGTGAGCCTCCGAGTCCGAATCGTCAACGCCTGCCAGCGTGCTGGGCAGGGCGGAAGCCCGACTGCGGTCGTCGACGAGGCGGTCCTGAGTGATGCCGAGCGCCGTGCGGTGCCGGTCGCAGCAGGCACATCGCATGTCGTGTTCGTCTCGACCGACGGATCCGCGCCCGGCAGCCCGGCCGTGTCACTGCGCTTCTTCACCGCCGCGGGAGAACTGCCCGCCTGCGGACACGGCACGGTGGCTGCACTCGCGGTACTCGCCGAGCTTGCCGGGGTGCCGGAGTACGAGGCTGTTCTGCGGTCCGGGGGCCGGACCTTCGCCGGTTGGGCCACGGGCGGTGGTGACCGGTACGAGGCTGTCTTCGATCCCGGACCCGTGGAGTTGCGCGCCCCAGCGGGGGGGCCGACCGGTCCTCGCCGCCTTGGGGGTCGATCCGGAGGCGGGGCTGGCTCGGTGTCGTATCGCCTCGGTCGGCCGACCCCGGATGCTGGTGGAGGTCTCGGACCACGTGGCCCTCATGAATCTCTCGCCCGACATGATCCGGCTTCGGGACGCCTGCGACGGGCTGGGATTGCTGGGTTGCTACGTCTACAGCGAGCCGTCTGAGCACGGGCGCGCCACCGCCCGCATGTTCGCTCCCTCGATCGGTGTTCCCGAGGACATCGCCAATGCCAACAGCACGGCCTGCCTGGCTGCCCACCTTGTCGATCGGGGCTTCCGCGCACTCAGCGTCGACATGGGTCACTCGCTCGGCGAACCCTCCACCATCATCGCCACCACCCGACCCGGTCCCCGAGGCCCGCTGGTCCGAGTCGGCGGCACCGCGACGATCTCCAAGGACGTCTACGTCAGCTGACCCTCCAAGGCCCGATCGCCCGTCCCCGGAGCCAACTCAGGAGAAGAACCTTGGCGTTCGGGACTGGCGACCTCACGGATGCGGCCAGCGATGCTCGTCGCGCATTCTGCAAGGTGTGCCGGACAAGACATCCTCTCGGTCCTCTCCTACTGTCGACTGCGGCAGCAGACGCGTGATCGCCGTGGCCGGTGCAACGGGCGCCGTCGGAGTGTTCGTAGTACGTGCGCTCGAAACGCGAGGTCTCGGCGTCGTGCCGATCTCCCGGGCGAACGGTGTCGACCTGCTGAACGTGCGCGGCCTGACCGAGGCGCTCAAAGAGGCTGACGCGGTGATCGACGTCAGCAGCGTGGTCACGGCCCGCCGCGGAGAGTCGGTCGAGTTCTTCAGCCACGCTACTCAGAACATCTTGACCGCCGAGCAGTTTGCAGGTGTCCGGCACCACGTGGCGCTTTCCATCGTGGGAGTCGACAGAGTCCGGTACGGATACTACGAGGGCAAGCATGTCCAGGAAGAGCTGGTCCGTTCATCTGCCATACCTCACACCGTGTTGCGGGCGACACAGTTCCACGAGTTCGCCGGTCAGATGCTGGACAGGATGCGGTTCGGACCGGTGTCCGCCATCCCGTCAATGCTGTGCCGGCCGGTAGCCGCCGCTGAGGTCGCGGACCTGCTGGTGGACATCGCCGACACCGGGCCGGATTGGTCCGACGGATCGTCGATGGCAGAGATGGCCGGACCGGAGGTCCTCACGCTGTACGCCATGGTGAGAAAGCTGCGGCGCGCCCGCGGCGACCACCATCCGGCGGTCCCGGTGACTGTTCCGGGGCGTGCGGGGAAAGTGATGCGTAACGGTGGGCTGCTCCCCATCGGGCCGTACCACCGAGGCGTTGTCACCTTCGATGCCTGGCTCTCGGATCCGCTGTCGGCCGCGGGCGGGTACGCGCGGCAATCTACCCGAACGCGGTCGGCCAAGGTCGGCGGGCGGCACTGAACCGTCGTACAAGATCTCATCACGGGACCCGCAGGCATTCCGCATCCGGATCACACGGCTCGGCATTGCGAAGCGGCGCTCCGCAGATCCATTTTCCTCTAAAGGACACAGCTCAGTTGGACCACAGCAACAGCAGCGTTCATCGGAGCGAGTGGAACAAGACAGGCGAAATCACCGATGCGACCGTCGCTCCAGCGCTGGAATTCTGATGCTGTGTCAACGATGGTGTCCTCCCTCTGAGGTGCGCGTCTCCTGGCGCCTGGACCACCTGGCGCGAACCGCACTGAAACCAGAAAGATCACAATCGCCTGCGCAGCACGCGTCGCGGGCCGGCCTAGCGGCACAGAGACGGGCTCGACACGCGCCCCCCAGGGCTCCGGTGGAGGAAGGATGTCCGGTGTGGCCAGTACAACTGCCACGATCAAGAGACCCGGCAGTACGAGACCGATCGCGATACTCACAGCGATGACGGCGGTTTGATCCGGAGCCTCCCAGAACCAATCCGGCTGCGCCATCATCCAACCCGCTGCCACCGGGCCGACGATGCCGTAGGCAAGAAGTCCACTGGTCGCAACCCTGAACGACCAGTGGCCGGTCGGAGTGGACCGAGTGTCGCGCCCTGTCTGCTGCCGATACCGTCGACCGTCGGTCAACAGATAGGCCAGCACGATGACGACGGCCGGCACTGTCCAGGCCTCGCTGCTGCAGTGTCGCACGTAAGGCTGCTCCCCGATCTTGTCCTCTCGTTAGACATGTGCTGTTATGACGTCTTATGGGAAGACAAGTGAGGATCACCTGCCGGGCTCGCCGGCGCACGACGGTGCGGGGCGGTGCTGGTGATCACGACCGACGACGGTGTGCCCGCCCTCAAGTCAGGCGACAACACGAACACCCTCACCACCAGCGGTTCATGGACGGTCTACGACGCGATCGGCGTCCGGCAACTCCCGTGAGTTGACCGCCAAACAAGTGATGTAGCTCCGACTAATCGCCTCATTCGCCCGCTCACGTTGAGGAAACACGATGAAGCTTCTACGGTCACTGTCCCGCGGCGTGCTCGCTGTGGTTGTCGGGCTGGCTGCCACCATGGTGGCGTCGAGCCCGGCGGCCGGACAGAGCATGTCGAATCCCAAGCCACTGACCATTCCGGCGCTGCAGGAGTGGTCCGGCGGCACCGGCTCGTTTACGTTCACTGGCGCCACCAGGATCGTTTGGTCCAGGACGTACGCGCCGACGTTGGCGTCGACGAGCCAGGTCTTCGCCGACGACTTGCTGGCGCTGACCGGTCGCCCGGTCACGCGGTTCGCCGGTACCGTGGCCGACCTGCGGCCCGGTGACATCTTCTTGACGCTCGGCTCGACCGACAGCGGACTCGGCGCCGAGGGGTACGCACTCTCGATCACCGACAAGATCACCATCACCGCCCGCGACGAGCGCGGCGCCTTCTACGGCACCCGTACCGTCCTGCAGTTGCTCAAGCAGAGCACTCGATCCCGCAGGGCGCCGCGCGGGACTGGCCGCTCAAGCCCGAGCGCGGACTGATGGTGGACAACGGCCGCAAGTACTTCACGCCGCAATGGCTGCGGGACCACGTGAAGGAACTGGCCTATCTCAAGATGAACTACTTCCACCTGCATCTGTCGGACAACAAAGGCTTCCGGATCGAGAGCACGTCGCACCCGGAGATCGTCTCGCCGGAGCACCTGACCAAACAGGAGGTCAGGGACCTCATCGCGCTCGCCGCGAAGTACAAGGTCACGATCGTGCCGGAGATCGACGCGCCGGGCCACATGACGCCCATCCTGGCCGCCCACCCCGAGCTGAAACTGATCAGCAACACCGGCGCGGTGCAGGGCTCGTACATCGACCTCAGCAAGCCCGCGGCCTACGCGCTGATCAAGGATCTGTACGACGAGTATCTGCCGCTGTTCCCCGGCCCGTACTTCCATATCGGCGCCGACGAGTACCACGTCGCCTACAACTCCTACCCACAGCTCGAGCAGTACGCCAAGGCGACGTACGGCGCCAACGCCATCGGCAAGGACGCCTACCTCGGCTTCATCAACTGGGCCAACGACATCATTCGCGCGGCCGGTAAGACCACCCGGGCCTGGAACGACGGCATCGGCGGCGGCAGTGCGGTCACGGTCGACACCAACGTCATCCTGGAGTTCTGGTACAACTACGGCAAATCGCCGCAGACGCACATCGACAACGGCCATCTGATCTCCAACGAAAGCTGGACGCCGACCTACTACGTGCTGCACGCCGGCGGTCCGGCTGGCCCGTCCAGTCAGTGGGGATACGACACCTGGAACCCCGACCTGTTCCAGGGCGGCCAGGCGATTACGGAAGCGTCGAAATCGAAGAACCTCGGCTCGAAGCTCCATGTGTGGTGCGACAACCCCGACGTGGCCACCGAGGCGCGGATCGCCTCCGACATCAAACAAGGGCTGCGGATGCTGGCCCAGCAGACCTGGGGCTCGCCGAAGCTGGTGACACCTTGGTCGAATTTCGTCTCGGCGATCAACACGATCGGCCGCAACCCGGCCTGGACGTCCAACGTCCAGCCAGGCAACCTCGCCGCGGACAAGCCGGTGACCGTCTCCAGCACCGAGACAGCGAGCTTCCCCGGCATGAACGCCGTGGACAGCGACTACTGGACCCGCTGGTCCAGCGGCTACACCAACAACGAGTGGATCACTGTCGACCTCGGATCAACGCAGCGGATCGGCCGGGTCAAGCTCCACTGGGAGAACGCATACGGCACGGGCTACCAGGTCCAGGTCTCCAACGATGCCACTACCTGGACCACGATCCACGCCACGACCACGGGTGATGGCGGCATTGACGACCTGGCAGGCCTGTTCGGCTCAGGCCGCTACGTCCGCATGCAGGGCACAGCGCGGGCGACGAAATGGGGCTTCTCGCTGTACGAGTTCGAGGTTTACGCGCCCACGATCCAGTAGCGGCCCACCCACCAAGGAGTTTGATCGTGAGACACAGAAGAATTGCCTGTCTACTAGCTGTCGCGGCGATGATCGGAACGTCATTGCTGCTCGGCCCACCCAGGACGAAGGCCTACGCACAGCAGGTGCCGGGAAGCGCTCCGTTCATCAACTCGTGGCTGGTGTCGGGTCCGTTCGACTCGCCGGTGGCCGACAAGGCCTACGAGTGTGAGGCCGGAGAGGCCGTGAACTACGCCGCGCGGGCGTCCGGAATCACGGCTTCGTCGTCGACTCTTGCGGTGAACCCCGTGTCCTATCTGGTCGACGGGACCACCAGCAAGCAGTGGGTCACCCAGAACGACTCCAGCCCGTGGGTGAAGTTCACCTGGAGCACTCCTATCCCCTTGAATGAGGTGCGCATCGCGCAGTGGGGCGACTCGCGGCATGTGAACAGCTGGTATCACATCACCTTCACCCTCGCCGACGGGAGTTCCGTGGAGTCGGGCAGGGTCGACAGCACGTCCGCCAGCCCAGCCGCGCCGACCGTGTACTCCGCGCAGCCCGGGCTGAAGAACGTCGTCGAGATGAGAATCGAGATCGACAAGGGACGAGCGCCGTACCCTTCGATCACTGGACTGTCCGAGGTCGAGGTGTACGACCGGCCGGAACCGGTCGACGGGAAGGTCAAGATCGCGCCGAAGCTCGGCGAGTCGCTCGGCTTCGGTGCCGAAAGCCGTGCCTGGGAGTACTTCGACGACCGGATCTACAACCGAAATTACGACGACTACCAGGACCTGTACGGGTACTACGCCGTCAAGAAGGGTGTCGACACCAGGAACAAGTACGTATACGCGAACACGTACGTCTACAGTCCGGTCGCCCAGGACGCCTACTTCAATGTCGGAGCGAGCGGGTCGTACCGAATCTACGTCAACGACCGCTGTATGACGCCCCCGAGCACGCCCGTGGAAGTGCAGAAGGATCTGACCAAGCAAGCGATTCACCTGCAGCAAGGGTGGAACAAGCTGATGCTCCAGATCAAGCACACCTTCACCGCGGACGTCAACTCGAACGGCGTTCCGATCGGCAAGGACCACAACGTCGCCTTCCTCGGGTTCTACGGACGAGTTGCAGACCAGTACGGCAACCAGCTCGGCGGCCTCGCGAATTCCGTCACCGGGCCGGCCTCGTCCTTGGAGATCGTTTCCCAGGGACTGTCGACGAACGACCCGCTCAAGGCGCCCTTCCCGAAGAACGACATGCCGACCGGATACAAGGAATGGCCGTACGTCTGGAACAAATCGATCACCACGGCGAAGCACGGCGTGGCGGCGTCCGCCTTCCAGTTCATGGCCGCCGGAGGCGAACCCGGCTACACCTGGAAGATCATCGACGGCCGGCTGCCCGACGGACTGGAACTCAACGCCGACGGCACGATCGCGGACGGCCTGGTCGGCGGGAACGCCGACCTGAACAGCACCAAGGGCATCATCAGCCGCGCCGCCGCAACCGGTGACTACCACTTCACCGTTCAGGTGACCGACCGCGCGGGACAGACCGCCACAAAGCCGTTCACCACCACGGTGAAGGAGCGCCCGAACAAGTGGTTCGAGGAAGGCCGGGTCGGTGCGCTGACGCACGCCACCCCGACGTACAACTACTTCGTGGATCCGAACTACTCGGTCGACCGATGGGCAGCGCGAGCCAAGCGTCAAGGGCACTCGCTCGTCTCGATCGAGTCCCTGCAGCAGAACTACTTCTGGCCCTCCAAGTTCGCCGATCCACAACACATCAGGCAGCTCTACCTCCCCAAGGACAGCAGCGGCAAGGTAGTCGACGGGCTGAAGCAGTACGAGCAGGCCGTCAAGCGCCACGGGATGAAATTCGGTCTGTACTACGCCACCGAGGGCGGTGGCCTGCAGCACTTCTCCACCGACGTCTTCGTGCAGAACGTGGAAGACCTCATCCGGCGATACGACCCGACGTACCTCTACTTCGATGGTCCACAGGCGATGCCCAACGCCAACTACGACGTGATGTACAGCGCCGTGCGCGACCACAGCCCCGACATCATCATCGACTCGAACGCCTGGGGCGCAGAGTACGGCGACCCAGACCTGCGGACCGGCGAAGCCTCCGGCATCTTCGCGAACGCGGGCAAGAACCACCTGGTCAAGCGCGCGCCGATGGAACCCTGGAAGATGATTCACACGAAGTATCAGGCATCTCCGTACTACGGTCAGCGCGACGATTTCCGGCTGGTAACCCAGGAGATGGTCATGAACGCGGGCCGTGGCTATGTCGACAACAACGACCAGTCGGTCATCGACAGCCGCGGACCCAACTGGAACTCACCCACCGAAATCGCCACCCGGTACCCGAAGGGCGTCCAGGAATTCATCGACGTCAGAGAGAACCTGGCCGACTGGTTCGCTCCGACGGGCAGGCCTGAGAGGCACGAGTCCACCACCGGCACGACGCCGTACTTCCTGTCAGGCTACGGCTACGAGGACGACGGGCGGGGGAACTACGAGAAGTTCGCGTTCCCGAACACCACGACCGGACCGCAGTGGGGTTACGCGACTGCCAGGGACAACAACATCTATCTGCACATCATCAAAGGCCCCGACGGCAAGAAGGGGTTCGACGCGATCAAGGGAAGATCTCTGACGATTCGCCCGGTCAACGATCGGGTGACCTCGGTGAGTTGGCTGAACAGCGACGTCCCGGTCACGTCGTTCAGCCAGCAGGGCGACAGCCTCACTGTCAACCTTGCCAACGTCGCGGAAGATCCGATCGACACGATCATCAAGATCGTGACCGACAACCCGATGCGGCACTACCGACTGACCAACGTCGTCGCGAGCGGCGAGCGGCTGGCACCCGGAGTGCTGCGAGTCAAGGCCGAGGGATACATGACGTTCCCTGCCCTCAAGGCCAACCTTTCTGCGGTCACCTACAGCAGCACCGATCCTGGGGTGGCGCAGGTCAGTCCTTCGGGAATCGTGACTCCGGTGTCGGACGGCACAACCACGATCACGGTGTCCGGCACCCATGAGGGCGTGACGAAGCGCGGTGCGTTGAAGGTCAGGGTCAAGGGTCAGGTTGTCTACGTCGGCGAGGACCTGATCGGCGCATCCCTGCTGGTCGGTGGAAAAGAGACGTATGGCGAGTTCGGCCTGACCGACGGGCTTCGGTACGAGCTCGAAGGCACGTCGGCCAAAGGTGGAGCGATCGGATTGGACGCGGCCCAGATCAGATGGCACGGCGGTATCGTCGATCTCGCCGGCGGCAGCAACTACACGCCGGTCGCCATCAAGGAAGTGGACACCTTCAAGTTCGAGAAGAACAAGATCGTCACTCCGCAGGTCGAAAAGCTCACAAGAGGCGTCGTCTGGGCAGACATCACTCTCGACGGCAAGATGTTCACGACCAACCGCGTCTTCCTGGACCTCCAGCCGTATCGCAACCTGGCCAAGACGGCCGAAGCCTCCGCCAGCCACGACCCGGAGGCTCTGAGGAACCTGACCGACGGAAAGGCCATCGACGCAGGGAACTTCGACAGCTCGAAGTGGTCCGTTGCGGGGGGTGAACCGGCCTGGATCCAGTACAAGCTGCCGGCACCGGCCGATATCGCGAACATCAACGTGAACTTCAACTCGCTGAACCAGCGGTATCTGAACACGCCCAAGACGCTCAAGATTCAGACCAGCCTCGACGGAGCGAGCTGGAGCGATGTCAGTACCGTCAACGGCCCGACCGGCACGGCGTACTTCGGCTACTACAACCAGTACCCGGTGAATGCGCACGGCCAGTACGTCAGGTTGGTCTTCGACGGCGGATCGAACGGCTCGACGGCGGACCTCCTCGAGGTGGCCATCAACGGGAGGTAAGGCGGCCGCGGAACTGTGACGACCGCGACGGTCAGCGCCTCGCCCCAGCCAGAGCCTGGCGGGGCGCTGACCCGACCGAGCAACGCGGCCTCAGGTTTCGCCCGGTGCTGCGGCGCCGGTCGTGGAGTGCTGTGTGCGGGAAAGAGGCGGCTGTTGATCTCCTGCTTGAACTGCTCGAGTGTGGTGTCGATGTGTTCCGCCATCAGGGCCGCGGCGCAGCTCGTCACCTGCCGCGATCGCCACCGCGACATCCAGATGCTGCTGTGCACAGGAACATGCTGGACGACGCCCTGCCGATCGCGCCCTGGAACTTCTCGTCGGCACAGTTGAAGGACTCGAGGTCCCCGGCTTGCGCGGCGTCGGCAGTCAGTTGCGCGGCTTCGCGGAGCGACTTCACGTGCGGCGGGGTGGCCCGGCTGCGCTGCCAGCTGCGTCGTAGTGGTCTCGACGAAGCGACGGCACTCGAGGATTTCCTCCACCTGGCGAAGGTCGGTCGGCAGGAAGTGGGACAGCGACTGCCGGAGAAGCTTCCGGCTCCGCCACATAAGTCCTCGGCCAATCTGAACCGAGATCCGGCCCAGGGCTTGCCGACACGTTCCCGCCCGCCCTCGCCTGAAAGCCCCAGCATCCCCGCGCCGCCGCCGGGTCCCGCGGTACGTCGATCTCGACCGCGCCGGAGTTCTCGGTCAGCACGGTCTTGGAACGGGCCCCGTTGCGGACGTAGCCCGCGACCGGCTGGCCATGTCTCATGGCCGAGGTGCTCGGTCATCTCCTCGTTCCTCGCCGACTCCAGCACCACCTTGTTCAGCTGCCCGAGCTCGCCCGGTGTCGCTTGCTTCCTGCAGCCGCATCGACCAGACCAAGGCCGGTGCGGAGAGCACGGGAATCGCCGCGACCTCTTCGAAGCGCTCGACGAAAACTGCCATCTCCGCCTGCCAGCGATCATTGACCGGGTCACCGGCCAACCTCTGCTCCAAAAGGGCGAAGTCATCCACGTCGACAAGATGGAGGAGCGTCCGTCCGTCGCGCCAAATCGCCCAGTCCCTTACGCCGGCTCCGGTGAGGGACGCGTGGAGATCCGCTGGGATTCGTTGGTGAGCGGCCTCGTAGGCATCCTCCTGACCCTCGCGCAAGACGCTCACCAGGACCACCGGACGGAACCTGCTCATCGGTGACGTCCTTCCATGGCCCAATTCCTCCGAGGACCAGTACGGCTACGAGGTCTGGCTCGGCCGGGCATCGGGGGAGTTGGTCTTGATGCGCCAGGCTTCGAGGATGTGTGTGCGCATTGCGGTGCGCGCTGCCTCGGGATCGCCGGCCTCGATCGCTGCTGCGATCGCGGTGTGGCCGGTCTGTGCGTGTCGCAGTTGTTTGTCGGTGGGCGTGGTTCCTGAGTACCGCCTGCTGTCTCGGGCGTGGCCGTGGAAGCTTGCGGCGATGGCCTGCCCGATGTCGTTGCCGGACAGTGCCATGACGGCGTCGTGGAACTGTAGATCGAGGTCGAGATAGCGGGCGGGGTCGTTGAGAGCGTTGCTCAGTTGCTCGATCAGGTGTCGCAGTTCGGCTGCCTGCGCGTCGGAGCGGCGGCTGGCCGCCGCGGCGGCCATCTCAGACTCCAGTGCGACGCGAACGTGTACCAGGTTGTCCAGCACGGTGAGTGAGTTGTCGTGGCGGATTCGCGCGTCGAGGACGTCATCGTCCAGCGGGTTCCACTGTGTCATCGGCGCGACGACTGTGCCATGGCCCTGCCGGATGGTCACCATGCCTCGCTGCTGCAGGGACTGAAGCGCCTCCCGGATGACGATCCTGCTCACGCCGAACTCGTCGCAGAGCGCCTGCTCGCCGGGCAGCGCCTCGCCCGCCGTGAGGCGACCGCTCACCACGGCGTCGATGAGGTCCTCTACAACCGTCGTGGCCAGACGTAGCGATCGCCGCGACACGCGTTCGCCCTTGCGGAGTCCGGAATTGGTGCTCATTGGCAACCCGCTCACCTTCCAGTCGAAGTCTCAGGCAAGTCTACTCCACATCTTGTCCTGTCGTTAGACATGTGCTGTTATGACGTCTTATGGGAAGACAAGTGAGGATAGCGAGCGTGGACGTGCGTCCGGTTGTGATCCCGGCCGCGCGTCCGGCGTTTCGATGGCGGGAGGGTCTGCCGGGCTCGCCGGCGGGCGACAGCACGGGTGCGGTGCTGGTGATCACGACCGACGACGGTGCGCAGGGTCGGGCGTTCGACCCGCACGGGGCGATCGTCGGTGACATCACTCGCCGATTGCTGGCCGAAGCGCTGCTCGGTCGAGACGCGGCTGACCGTGAGCTGTTGTGGCATGCAGTCTGGGAGCTGGACCGCATCGAGGAGTTTCCGATCTATGCGCTGGGCCTGGTCGACGTGGCGCTGTGGGACATGGCCGGCCGGCGGGCGGGCATGCCGGTGCACGAATTGATGGGTACGTTCCGGCGCAGCATCCCGGCGTACGCGTCGACGACCACCTTTGCGACGGTCGGGGAGTTCCTCGAGGTGGCCGACCAGTGCCTGGAGCGGGGATTCACCGCGATCAAGTTGCACGCTTGGGGCGACGCGCGGCGTGACGCGGAGCTCGCTTGCGCGCTGCGCGAGCATGTCGGCGACAAGGTCGAGTTGATGTACGACGGCTCGGCCGGGTTCGATCTCGCGGACGCCGTCTACCTGGGCCGTGCCCTCGGCGACGCGGGGTACCGCTGGTACGAGGAGCCGATGCGTGAGTTCAGCATCACGGCGTACCGGTGGCTGAGCGAGCGCGTGTCCATTCCGTTGCTGGTCGGGGAAACCTCGGACGGCGCCCACTACAACATGGGCGACTTCGTCGCGAGTGGCTGCGCGACCTACGTTCGCACGAGTGCCCGCTACAAGGGCGGCCTGACCGGTGCGCTGCGGATCGCGCACCTTGCGGACGCCTTCAGGCTCAGGGCCGAGGTGCACGGCGGCGGCCCGGAAAGCCGCCACTTGTGCATGGCGATCGCAAACACCAGCTACTACGAGTCGCTGGTGACCAGCAACCCCATCGTGACCGAGGACTGCATCGGACCCGACGGCACCGTCGCGGCACCGACCGAACCCGGCGTCGGACTGCCGGACGTCATCGAGGAACAACTCGACAGGGCCGCTTGAATTTGGCGACCGACATTAGCAGCACCCAGACGGTGCATTACAGGGAATCTGGATAACCGCGCGACGCTGACGCCTCAGTTGGCACACGCGCGCCAAAACACCACGAAAGAGACAAAATGCGTACACGACGGCGTACCAAGCAGTCCGTGTTGATGGCCACTGTTGCCGCGTGGGCTCTAGCCCTCACCGGGTGCACAGCTAGCGGCTCGGAGCCCTCCAGTTCCGGCGACAAGGTCACACTGACCTTCCTCGTTTCCGAAACGCCGAACCTCACTGCGAAGTACTGGGATGACGCGATCGCTCGCGCCTCCGAGAAGGTGCCGGGCGTCACGATCAAGAAGGTCGTCGGCGAGAATACCCCGGCCTACGCGCAGCAGCTGTTCGCGTCTGGACAGGCACCTGACATCTTCGCGACGGGGATCGCGAACGGCCTTGCGCAGAAGGGCATGCTCGCTGAGTACACCCGCGACGAGATGGAAAAGGCCGGAGTCACCGACTTCACGTCGGGCACGATCAACGGCAAGTTCTACGGCATCGCCGTCGGCGCGCAGGCGATTCCGCTGGTGTACTACAACAAGGACCTTTTCGCGAAGGCCGGCATCAGCGAGGCGCCGAAAACCTACTCGGAGCTGCTCGATGACTGCGCGAAGTTGAAGGCGGCCGGCATCGCCCCG
Source organism: Kribbella sp. NPDC050820 (assembly GCF_040653975.1). Lineage (NCBI taxonomy): Bacteria > Bacillati > Actinomycetota > Actinomycetes > Propionibacteriales > Kribbellaceae > Kribbella > Kribbella sp. NPDC050820. Next base: position 13,295 of record NZ_JBFAHB010000068.1, on the reverse strand, counting down.
TTCGAAATCGGTGGCGGCGGCAAAGACACCTGGGCGACCACCTTCGCGCTGGTGTCTGCGGTTGCCGCCGACGTCCTCACCGTTGACCCGGGCTGGTTCCTCAAACGCACGAAGGGCGAGGTGAAGTTCACTGACCCTGTGTTTGTCGCCGCGGCCAAGAAGGTGCAGAACCTCGCCCAGAACGGGTATGGCGACAAAGACGCGATGACGCGCTCCTACGCTGACCTCGAGCAGGCGTTCCTCGCCGGCAAGGCTGCGATGTACCCGATGGGTTCGTGGTTTGCGGCCGCCGCTGACAAGGCAAAGCTGACCAACATTGGTGTCTTCGGCTGGCCGAGCGATGCCGGCAAGGCGGCCTTCCCGACCGTCAGCGGCGCGGGAATGAACGTGAATGCGAAGTCGAAGGACGTGGAGCTCGCCAAGAAGTGGTCGTTGGCATTCGCTACCGACAGGCAAAACCGTGACTTGGGAGTCATCACCGACGGGGATATCGTGACGATCAAGGACTATAAGTTCCCCGACAATGTCGGTGCGGTCTACAAGGAAACGGTGAAGGCCTACGACGCGGCTGTTGCAGCCGATGCGACGGTTCCCGCCTGGGCCAACATCACTGGTGATGGTGCACTGCCGCCGGGATTCTCGGACCTGATGACTGCGGCGAATGTCGACCTGCTGACAGGCAAGAAAACGCCTGAGCAGTTCGCGCAGTACCTCGACGAGCAATACGCTGCGGCGCAAAAGTAGCCGTACCACCTCAACCCGAGTGAGGGGATGGTGCCGGCACGGCCCATCCCCTCGTCGCGAAAAGGCCTCACGTATGCAAACGCAGAAAAAGCACCAGTCGGCTCCGCGCAATCCTCTTCACTTCCTCTTGTTTGCGCTCCCCGGCGCCGTGCTCTACGCGGTGTTCGTCCTCTGGCCACTGCTGGTCGCGCTCTGGTCGAGCTTCACCAACGAGGACGCCTACAGACCCACCACATCGTTCGTGTGGTTCGACAACTATGGTCGGTTGTTCACCGATCCGGCCTATTTGCAGACGCTCCAGAACACGGTGATCCTTGCCCTGATCTGCATCGTCGTGCCGAACGCGCTTGGCCTCGGGATTGCCGTTCTGCTCGACCGCGTGGGGTGGGCGTTCAACGTGATGCGTGCGGTGTTCTTCATTCCCGTCATCTTGTCGTCGGTGGTCGTCGCGGTGATCTGGCAACAGATGCTGAAAGACGACGGGTTGGTCAACGCATCGCTGCGGTCGTTCGGGGTGACCAACCCGCCCGGATGGCTTTCTGATCCGTCGCTCGCGCTGTACAGCGTTGGATGGATCACCGCATGGCAGGCCGTTGGCACGTGCGTCGTCCTGTACCTCGCCGGGCTGCAGAGCATTCCGAAGGAACTGCTCGAGGCCGCCTCGATCGACGGTGCTGGGCCCCTCAGGAGGTTCCGCACCATCACTTGGCCACTGCTTGCCCCGTCGGTCACCATCATGACCGTCCTGTCGATGATCGGCGGATTCAAGATTTACGACCAGGTCAAAGTCATGACGAACGGCGGGCCGGGCGTCGGCACGACCTCGACGCTCGCATTCGACGTCGTGCGAACCGGTATCGACGCCGGTGCGGTGGGCTACGGCGCCGCAAAGGCCGCTGTCATGTTCCTCATCATCGCTGCGATCTCGTTGCTCTCTATTCGAATTATGCGCCGCAGGGAGGTGGACCTGTGACCGTGGACACCGGCATAGGTAGCCGCACGAGCGCCGGCACCGGCCGCACCAGCGGCGGCGGAGGCGCCGCCGGCACCGGCCCTACTCCCCGGGGCCGTCGGCAGATCAACAGCCAGATCGAAGCCGGTCGCGCTGGGCTGACGCGCACGCTGATCGCGCTGGTCGTGACTGCTCTGTTCATCTACCCGATCTACCTCATGGTCCTGAACGCGTTCAAGACGCAGGACGCCATCTACCGGTACCCGGGCCTACCGACCATGCCGTTGACCTGGCGAAACTTCGTCGATGTCCTCACCCGCCCGGACGGGTTGTTCTGGACCGGCCTGATCAACAGTGTTCAAATCACCGTCGTCGGCACCCTGCTCTCGACCATGATCGCTGCGATGATGGCGCACTACATGGTGCGGTCAACCGGATGGTTCGCCAAGATGCTGTGGGTCATCATTCCACTAGGCCTCATGATCCCGCCCGCCACGACGTTGCTCCCGTTGCTGCGCATGATGCGAGATTTTGGGTTGATTGGCTCGGTGTTCGGGCTGATCGTGCTCTACGTGGCCGGTAGCCTGCCGTTCGGCGTGCTGGTGTTCACGGGGTTCATGCGAACCATCCCGAAAGAGCTCGAAGAGGCCGCGGCGATGGATGGTGCTGGACCGGTCCGTACGTTCTGGTCGATCGTGTTCCCATTGCTGAGCCCCGCCGGCGCGAGCGTCATCATTTTCGTTGCGGTCGGCCTGTGGAATGACTTCATTACCCCGCTGATCATTCTTGGCCCGGCCAACGGAAGCACCATCACCGTCGGCATGTACCGCCAAATCAGCGAACACGTCTCGAACTACGGCGCGGTGTTCGCGTACATGGTGCTCGCCACGATTCCGATTCTCATCTTGTTCATCTTCTTGCAGAAATACTTTGTGAAGGGATTGCTCGGTGGGGCAACAAAGGGATAACCGTGTCCGCGCCTCGGCGCGAGGCATCCGTCTTGCCGTGGCTGGAGCCGGAATGCGCGGGCAGGCGTACGCGACGGCCGCAGCCGCGATCCCCGGCGTCGAAATCGTGGCAATTGCCGAGCCGAACCCGACGACGACGGCCCGCGTCATCAGCCAATTTCCGACTGCGCAGGTCTTCTCGGACTGGCGCGAACTCCTCACGCAACCGCGCATCGCTGACGCCGTCATCGTGAGCCTGCTCGATCGAGATCACCGCGAGGCGAGCGTGGCGTTGGCCGAGGCGGGCTACGACATCTTGCTCGAGAAGCCGATCGCGACGAGTCAGGCCGATTGCGACGACATCGAGGCCGCTGCCGCCGAGAACGGTGTCAGCATCACCGTGTGCCACGTGATGCGGTACACGTCGTACACGCGGAAACTTCGTGAACTTATCGACAGCGGCGCCATCGGCGACATCATGCAGATCGAGCACCTCGAGCCGATCGGGCACCTGCACTTCGCGCACTCGTTTGTGCGGGGCAACTGGCGTCGGTCGGCCGACACCAACAGCCTGTTGCTGGCGAAGTCTTGTCACGACATCGACTGGTTGCTCTACATCATGGGTCGGCCGGTTCAGCGGGTGACGTCATTCGGATCGCTCGGGCATTTTCGGTCAGAGTCGCGTCCGACCGGGGCGTCCGACCGCTGTGTGAGCTGTGCGGTCGAACCGGATTGTGCCTACTCGGCGGTGCGGTTCTATCGCAGCGGGCTGAACAACCCGGGCTCGCCCGAGGAGTACAACGCGCTCGTCATGGCGGGGGAGGTGGCGCCGGAGGCGATCGACCGGGCGCTCGAAACCGGGCCGTGGGGGCGGTGCGCGTATCTCTGCGACAACGACGTCGTCGACCACCAGACCGTGCAACTCGAGTTCACTGACGGGCGGCTCGCGAGCTTCACGCTCTCGGCGTTCTGTGAGGCCGCGAACCGCAAGACTCGCATTTTCGGCACCGCCGGGCACATCACCGGCGACGGGCAGATGATCAGCGTGTACGACTTCAGGACGCTAAAAACCACCGAGTACGACACTGACGCGCTCGGCTTTGCGGCGGCGAGTGGGCACGGCGGCGGCGACGCCGGGCTGGTCGAGGAGTTCATTTCGGCGCTTCGAAATGCCACGCCCGAGGCGCTCTCGACGAGCATTGCTCAGAGCATGGCGAGCCACCGGGTGGTGTTCGCAGCCGAGGAGGCGCGGCGCACCGGCACCGTGGTTTCGCTGACGTCGTGAGGCGGTTGGGTCTTGCAGTTGACCGCTGCCATCAATAGGCGGCGCACCGCTCAAGAAGAATCCCGAGAGTCGACCGTCGGGATGGGCTGGTGAGGTCCCCGGCGGTCGGGCATCGATTATCTCGACAAACAAGGAGGTAGCGTGAGGAGACGACGAAAGATCCTGCCCGGCGTCGTGGCAGCTGCGATTGTGCTCGCACTTGCGGCCGCCGGCAGCGTTCTGTCTGGGCCGCAGGCCCGTGCGGCTCAGACGACTGGAAACGCGCCGTACCTGAACCAGTGGGCGGTGTCGGGTCCTTACACCGATCCGGTGGTGGAGCAGTCTGCTGCTCCCGTCGTTCCCGCCCTGGGCACGTCCCTGGTTGGTCCGAACGGCAGCGAAACATCCACCTGGCAGTACTTCGACGACCGCATCTTCAACCGGAACTACGACGACTACAACGACCTGATGGGCTATTTCGACGTCAAGCAGGGCCGGCCGACCGTCGACAAGTGGGTTCTGGCCGCAAGCTACGTCTACAGTCCTGTCGCGCAAACAGTTCAGTGGCAGGTCGGTGGATCGGGTCTGTACCGGCTCTTCGCCAACGACGCCGCGGTCGGGCAACAGGACCGCGTCCCAAGCCGGGTCGGCAAGGGCGGTACGAGATACCCGGTGCAGCTGCACCAGGGCTGGAACAAGCTGCTGATCGAGATGCAGCACAAGAACCCTGGTACCAGAAAGAATTTCCTTGGTTTCTATACGAGGCTCAGCGACGGTTCCGGCAACACTGTTTCCGGGCTCACGTACTCGGTCACCGGACCGAACGTGGCCAACGATCAGCTGACCATCGTCACCGAGGGGCTGAGCGTTGACCGGAGCGCGTTCGACGCGCGCAACGCGGACGTCCCGGCGAACGACTACCCGTCCAACACGCTGCCGTACGCCTACGACGAGAACCCGTATGTCGGGATGGTGGCAACCATCGACGGCAACCGGAACACGTCGAGCATCGCGCCGCAGGCGTCTCCCTTCGCCTTCCAGGCGGCCGGCGGGAGTCCCGGCTACACCTGGACGCTTGCCGGTGGCCAGTTGCCGCCCGGCCTGACGCTCGCATCCGACGGTCACATCGACGGCACCGTCTCGGACGGCGCCCACGGCGCATCACAGAAGGACTACACGTTCACCGTCAAGGCGACCGACGGCCACGGCGCCACGACGACGAAGCCGTACACCATCACGGTCAAGAAGAACCCGGTCGACTGGTTCATCGACGGCAAGATGTCGGCCCTGTCCCACACGACCGGCACGATGCCGAACCTGTACGACCCGAACTTCAACTACGACGACTGGGCACAGACAGCCAAAGAGATGGGCATGACCCTGCTGTCGACCGAGAGCCTGCAGAACACCATCTACTACTGGCCATCGCCGAACGCCAACCTGACCCCGGACAACAGCAACAAGCTGTACAAGTACAACGCTCTGTTCCAGGCCGCCGACGGCAGTTGGCACGTGCGGGACCGGGTGATGCAGGCCAAGCAGGCTGCAGAGCGTTACGGGTTGAAGTTCGGCGTGTACGTGTCGTCGCTGTACGAAGGATCCGAGATCCTCGAGAGCGACATCCAGGGTCTGGTCGCCCGATACGACCCGTGGTACGTGTTCGCCGACGGGGGACCGGAGAGCTATTCCAACCCCGACGTCGCGTGGAGTTCCGCCCGCAACTACAACGACCGGGTGCTCATCGACTCGAACCCCAACGCGCAGACCGGCGATCAGGACATCACCCTGTACGAGCGTCCGTTCTGGAACAGCGAGCCGTACAACGATGGCGGTTGGCGTACCGGGATCCTCCGGCAAGGCCGCAAGGTTGCCCACGAGGAATGGAACGACCCGTACACGACGGCGCTGGACGTCTGGACGCAGTACGCCAAGGGCAACGAACGTGACAACTGGATCGAAGCCACCAAGGAACTCATCAACCAGTACGGTCACGGTTATGTCATGAATTACGACTCGTCCATCACCGTGACCCGGGGCATGGACAATCTGAGCAGCAACCTGGACAACACGAACATCTTCTCGATGGTGCCGATCTCCTCGCAGCAACTGTCGGACATGCGGACTTCGATCGTGAGGTGGATGGACAACGAGCGCGGACCTGATCTGCGCGAGTCGATGTACGGCACCACGCCGTACACCATGGACTACACCCTCAAGCCCGGCTGGTACACCGACCCGCAAAAGGCGATCGCGCACGGCCAAGGGCCGGACTGGGGCTACGCCATGGCCCGCGACCAGTACGTCTACATGCACATGATCAAGAACCAGATCGCCGGCGTCGCGAAGACGGGATTCACCGGTCAGGCCGAGCTGCGCCAGATCGGGCCGTTCGACTATCCGGTCGACAAGGTCGAGTGGCTGAACAAGGGTGTGGCGCTGCCCTTCACCACGGCCAAGGTGAACGAGAAGTACTACATTTCCATCGACACAAGCGACCTGGTCGCCGATCCCGTTGACACCGTCCTCAAGGTTTCGACGCAGAACCCGGTCAGAAACTACAAGCTGACGAGCGTCAAGCTCTTCAGCAGCCAGACCTCGCCGGAGACCCTGCAGCTTCGCGCCGAGAGCTACATGAACAACTACACGAACGTGTTCGCGCCGGCCCGGCTCAAATTCACGAGCGACAACCAGCAGGTCGCGACTGTCAGCGCGGCAACCGGCCTGGTCACGGCCGTTGGTGACGGCGCCGCGACCATCACCGCAACGGCAACCTACGACGACGGCGTGAATCCGCCGCAGGTCCGGACCGACACCTATCCGGTCAAGGTGCACAACCGTGCGATCTCGACCACCCTTCCCGTTGTCGGCGTGAACATGTTCACCAACGGTGCGCAGTTCTGGGGAGAGTTCCCGACCAACAAGGACATTCCGGTCACGTTCAAGGGCTTCACCCAGAAGGGCGGCGAGATCGACATCCTCGACGCCTCGAACGTCAAGTACCACTATGCGACGGTCGACGGCAAGCGTGACAACCCCACAGGGAAGGTCGTGGTCACCGAGGTGCCCGCCGACCGAACTCCGTTCGTTGTCAACGGCAACACGATGCGGTTCACCGGCACTGTTTCCAGCCCGACGATGTACAGCTACTGGGCCGACGTCACGGTGAACGGGAAGACCTACACGTCGACCCGGAACTACATCACGCTGCTTCCGGCCGCCAATTCCGCCGCCGGAATTACGCCAAAGGTGAGCACCGACACCGGCCATGCGAGGCTGCTGTCCGACGGAACGATCAACGACACGACCGGCGGCAACCTCGCCAAGTGGCGGGCGCCGGCAGGCGATGAGAATCCGAGCATCACCTACGACCTGCGCACGATGCAGGACCTCTCGCGGGTCAACATCTTCTTCAACCACCACATACCGAACGCCGACAACGTCACGTACTACAACGTGCCGAAGAAGGTGAAGATCGAGTACAGCGCCGACGGCTCCCACTGGACCACCGGCAACGAAACGACCACATTGTCCGGCGCCGGGCTGCCGACCTCGAGGAACACACTGGCTGTTCCGCGCAGCAACACAACCTTGTATGCGTGGGAACAGGAAGGCCTGTACTACAACTATCCGGTCGATCCCGCGAAGCCCAGCGTGCACGCCCGGTACGTCCGAATCTCCTTCCCGGGTGGCGGCCAGGACGGCAGTCCGATCGACGTACTCGAAGTCCGACTGCAGTCGTTGCGAGACCTGACGGCCCTGGGCACTCTCGAGCTTCACCCACAAGCCGCCGCGGACGGCCAGACGGCAACGATCGACGTGAAGGGCTCCTCCTTTCTCGGTGCACCTGTTGACCTGAAAGACGCCGAGCTCACGATCACCAGCGACACCTCGTCCGTCGTGACCGTCGGTGCGGACAAGGTGTTGTCGTCGGCCGGGGCGGGCAGGGCACGGATCAACGTCACCGCGGAGCTGGGCGGCTACCGCGCCAGCGACTACGTCTACGTCGACGTGGATGCGGACGGACGGATGTCCTTCCCGGTGTTCCTGAAAGGCGTGAAGCTCGCGTTGAGCAGCAGTTCCATCAAGGTGAACGAACCAATCGTCGGATCGATCGAGGGAACTCTGAGCACCGGCGAAAAGGCCAACCTGTCGAAGGCAAAGCCGAGTACGTGCTCAGCGACAGCAGACTGCAAGCCGTACCGGGCAGCAACACCATCGTGTTGAAGGAACCTGTCGCCACCGCGTTCCAGGCGACCGCCAAAGCGGTCGTGACGCTGGACGGAGTGGCAGTGGAATCCAGCCCGGCGACGATCGTGGCCCAAAGCAGCAATATCGCGGCCACGGCCACGGTCACGGTTTCCTCCGTCCGCGACCGAAACGGTGTCCCGGACGGCAACAACCAGGACGACCGCTACCTGGGGACGAAGGCGACGGACGGCAACAAAGCTACGTCCTGGGCCGCGAAGCAGACCGACCGGACCCCGTGGATCAAGCTCCAGTTCCCGTCACCCGTGGAGATCGACCGCGTCAACCTGGTCGACCGCGGCCATGACGTCAACCAGATCGTCGAAGGCGTGCTGGAGTGGGAAGGCGGCAGCAAGAAGATCACCGGACTCAAATGGGACGGCCAGCCGGACAACATCGTGACACTCGACACTCCCGTCAAGACAAGCTGGGTGAAATTCACCATCGATCCGGACAACACCTACAACAACCCGAGCGGTGCAGAGTGCGGGTTGGCCGAGTTCGGCGTGTTCGAGGTACAGAAGCCAAAGGCAATCGTCGATTTCAAGTCGGTTGCCGTCGATACCAAGGTCGGCGACCTTCCATCGCTGCCTGCCCAGACCGAGGCCGTCTACAGTGACGGCACGACCGGATCGGTCGATGTGACCTGGGAACCAGTTACCTCAGACATGGTCGGCAAGGAGGGCTGGTTCATCGTGCTCGGAACCGTTGCTGGAACCTCGGTCAAGGCGACCGCGGTTGTCAACGTCCTGAATCGGTAGCCGCCACTGACGCTGAAGAAGGGCTCAACTCTGTGGCCCCGAGGCATCGGATGCCTCGGGGCCACGACCTGATGTTCAACGAGTGCCGACCTGGCGAGGCCATCGAGCGGTACGTCGGCGACACCTACGTCCAGAACAATCCGCATGTCGGCGACGGCAAGCAGGCGTTCGTCGACTACTTCGAGCGCATCGCGGCCGAGTGCCCCGGCAAGCACGTCACCTACAAGCGCGCCTTCGCCGAAGGCGACCACGTCGTCGTGCACTGCCACCAGACCTGGCCCGACGAAGACTATGCGGGCATCGACATCTTCCGCTTCGACCAGAACGGAAAGATCGTCGAACACTGGGACGTCCTCCAGGTCGTACCACCGACCTCCCAGAACGACAACACCATGTTCTGACCACTTCCTAAGCGGCGCGTTCAGTGGCTACTGACGTAGCGGGCGATCAGTGCGTAGCTCTGGCAGGCCTTGTCGGCGTCGTTCATGTCATATCCGTGATGGGCTTGTGGGACGTCGACATGCTCGACCAACGCGCCTGCTTCGCGCAGCCGTCGTGCGTACCGCTTGCCCTCGGCGTGCAACCGGTCGAGCTCGGGCGTGATGACCACCGCGGGAGCGATCCCGGTGAGGTCGGTGGTGTCGCCCGGGTGAGCGGGGGGGGAACGAGCCGGTCGGCTCGCATCGACCGATCCGGTACGTACGCGTTGTCGAAGGTGATTGCGGCCCAACTTGGCGGCGCCGGAACCGTCCAGCCAGGACCCCATAGCTTGCGAGCGGCATCTTCTGCTGCCCTCCCGCGATGGTCCGCCCGCCTTCACCCAGCCGATACTTGGGGTATGTCGGAGATGGACCTGCCTGAGCTCGATCGTGCGGAACTTCGGGCGGTTGAGGTACTGCGTGGTGGTGTGGCTGTTGTGGTGACCAGGCCCAGTCCGATGACGTACGGCGTGGTGGCTCGTGATGCCCGTGCGATCAATCGTCTGAAGGATCGCCCAGTCGACCAGCCGGTCGGAATCTCGGTCCACTCGGAAGCCGCGCACGATCAGCTGTTCCGGTACCTCGACGTCGGGACCGACACTCTCGCCGCGATCGACTTCGCTCTCGCCGAGCGAATCTCCGTGCTGGCGCCGATTCGGTCGGACCCGACGATGCCCGAGTGGCTGGCGCCGGCCATCCAGGACGGCTGGATGCTGTTCTTCGACGGCTCCTGGGGGCGACTGGCGTTTCTGTGGACGAGCTTCCCCTTCCTGTATGGAAGTAGCGCCAACCGGACCGGCGAAGCTCCGGCCGCCTCCGCCGCCGAAGCCCGTGCGCAGTTCCCGGCCGAAACCGTGATCATCGACGCCGACCACCTCCGCGAGCAGGTCCCCACATACGGAGCCAGCACGATGATCCGCGTCGAACCGGACGGCCGGTTCTCCCTACACCGGTCAGGTATCCAGGACCAGGCGGCCGGCGGGGCCGGCGTACTCCTGGACCGACTGCGCGAGTTCCGATCCGCGATCGGGCGACTGGACGGATCGGCCAGTACGCCGATGGGCAAGGCGTATCTGTCCACCGCAGTCACTGAGGATGGCGAACCCAAGCAGCTGGTGCCGAAGACGCGTATCCGGCTCCAGTTCGCGCGAGTGCCCAACAAGAACGCGGACGGGCCACGGGTGTACGACGTCGTGCGAGCGCACGTCGGTTGCAACCGCATGGGCACAGCCGTCGCAGCCGGCGAACTGCTGGCCGACGGGAGCCTGTGGATCGACGGACTCGGCGGCACCCAGGTCGGCTGCCAACCGCCGCTACGGGATCAGGAGGAATGGTTGAAGACATTCCTGACGAGCAAACCCTCCTGGCGGCTGAACGGTGACGAGCTCACCCTGACCTCAGGCGGTACGACGATCACGCTGCTGGACCGGAAGGTCGCCGAACCCGACTTCCCGCTCGACGGGATCAGGTGGGAGGTCGTCACCACCATCACCAACGCCGACGTGCGCCACCACCGCTATCACGCGGAGCAGGCCTGGATCACCCTCGACGGCGAGCGCCTGACCGGCTGGACGGGATGCAACGAACTCTCCGGCACCATCACCCGCAACAACACAGAACTGAGCTTCAGCGACGTCGCCACCACCGCCCACACCTGCACATCCGAAACCGCCGAGGTCCAGGCCGCAATGCTGGCCACCCTCGGGCCCGCGGTCTCCTACACCATCGACTACAACCAGCTGACCCTACTGGCCCCGTCCGGCATCGGCCTCGACCTGAAGGCGGGGTAGAGCGGCCGCCCATTGTCGTCGGGCCCTAGACAGGAGGTACACGTCCTGGGATGCATCCTGGTCCGTGTTGCCTCAACAGTCACGAGCTGTGACGCCAACGCAGGCCACTTCGGTACACCGCCATGACTCGCACTCGCCTGCAACCGGCACTTCGCAGCGCTGGACCCGTGCAGACGGTTTCGGACATCGACATCAGCCGGGTTGTCGGGTCGGGGTGTTAAGAAACGATCGCTTCTCAACACCCGCGTAAGCCCAGCGGCCGTCTCTTTCTGCGCACCTTGCGCATCGACCCACGAAGAGTGCGAGCCCGAGGAGGCCACCATCAGTGCTACGACCATGCTGGGGATTGGAGGATCTTTGGAGAACGCGGTGCCGTCAAGGTGTCGAGCCATCCGGCAGGTGAGCACGACGGGACTTCAACCGCTCGAAGGTGCTCTCAGCAACAGTCTGCGGAGAGCCGAGCTTGGCCGGCGCACAGCCGTCCGGCCCCCGCCTGCTCGCACCCGGCGAGGACCTGCGCGCATGTCTCCGCGGCCATCCGCTGCGGTTGACGGATCAGCCGGCGGCCTTGAGGAGATCGTGCTGGAGTTTCGAAATGGTGGCGGCGAGTTGGGTGTCGGGGCGGAGGCCTTCGCTGGTCTCGCTTGACTCGGTCACCGACACCTGGGCGAGGACGTTGCCGACGACAAAGTTCGCGTTCGCAGTTGCCGTGAAGCGGGTGGGAGACGACTTCTTGAAGAGTCCTGAATCCGTCCAGGTGCGGGAGATTCCCCGAACCGTGAACGTATCGCCGTGCTCGTACTGGTCCCAGAAGCGGTCCTGGAGGGTTACCGCGCCCTCATGAGAACGGAACCGGTACAAGTACACAACCAGTCGTCGGTCGTCGGACGACATGCGGATACTGACGTAGCCGCGGACGAATCCGGTCCGGGCGAGCAGCTTTCGATCCTCCTCCGGCGTCCCGGACAGCTTGCTGACGAACCGCTCGGCGTCGAACGGACCGACCCGTTCCCGATCCCAGTCCCGAGAGGATCGTCTGGTGAAGGTGGCGGATCGGACGACCAGCCGCGCGAGATCGTCCTGCCGCGGCGTGGCAGTCGGCCGCGGCGATGCGGCTCGTGACGGCGTCGCCGCAGGAGTTGGCGCCGGTGATGCGGGAGCCGCCGAGACTATCGGCGATGCCGTCGGTGGCGCGACGCTCTGCTCAGCGGAGCTGCCGCAGCTGACCAGCAGTGGTACGGCGAGCAGGGCAAACCCGGCACGCAACATCTGGTGTTCCTTCCTCCCCGCCGGACTCGCTCGTCCGGCCGAGAGCAGACCCTACCCGGCGTCGGGGTGCATGTGCCCGCTCGCGCGCTGCGATGAGCGCTGATGACGCCCCGCGCCGCGGGTTGCGGGCCCCGCGCCTGGTCTGTCGATCGACGTCTCGGACCGGATCTGCCCGGCGCACCACTGCATCATGGTTCCTCCGATGTTTCACCATCCGATCGTCGCGGCGCACGAGCTCGAGCTGCACGCCAGCAGTGACGTCTTCCGCCCTGTCCCGCTCGGCGCAGACCACTCATCCCAGAACGACCCACGGAACCAGAGCATGCCACCGCGGAGGCGGCCGCCGGGGCAGGTGGTGGCGTAGTCCTCGGCGGCTTTGACGACGGCGACGGTGAGCGCGGTGACGAGCGGCCCGGCGTTGCCAGCGCCTTCCCGGGAGAGCCTGTAGAGGGTGCCGCCGCGTCGTACGAGCTGGTGCGGGTTGAACTCCGGCCGCGGGGTCGGGCCGGGGTTGACCCAGGGCGCGACGCGGCTGGAGCCGAGGCAGGTCGCCATCTGCTGGGCGATACCGAACACGCCGCCGCGCTGCTTCTCAGGAGCGGACGGCCTCGACGGACTCGGCCATCGCGATGGCGCCCTGGCCGCGCAGCAGCTTCTCCGGCTGGGTGTGGTCCATGTCGGGAAGCCCGGCCAGGCACCGCTGCCATGTGGTCACGAGCTCAGGGCCGAGTCGTCGGAATTTGCTCTGTCGCTGCTCCGTGGACTGCTGCCAAACCATGGTCATTGTCGCGAGTCGATGGGTATGGATCGGTCGGTTCTGTCGCGGCTTGGGCTGTGCCCAAGC
>NZ_JBFAHB010000067.1:0-51016 GCF_040653975.1 Kribbella sp. NPDC050820 | reverse complement strand
CGAGGCGGGACGTCCCACCACGCCACACCCAGCCGACCCTGCAGCGCATCGAGAATCAGCCACCCACGCCAGGCCGGTCGGTGGATCGAGGCTAAATCGCGCGCTTCCCGGTCGGGTGGCGTGCCAGGATGCCGGGCATGGACGTGACGGTACGGCGGGCAGCCGCGGCGGACTGGAAGTCGCTGACCGAGGTCGATGCGATCGCCGCAGCCGGTGACGAAGCCCGAGCCGACGCGATCCGCCGCTGGTGCGAACAGGACCTGGTCCTGGCCGCCGAGGACGAGTCGCACCGGCTGGTCGGCTACGTCACACTGGAGTACACGTTCTTCGAGCAAGGCTTCGTCACCATGCTGATGGTCGACGCCGGCGCCCGGCGCCAAGGGATCGGCCGACGCTTGCTCGACGCGGCCAAGACCTCCTGCACCACCGAGAAGCTGTTCACCTCGACCAACGTCTCGAACCTCCCGATGCAGCAACTCCTGCAACACGCCGGCTGGACCGCCACCGGCATCCTGCACGGCCTCGACGAAGCCGACCCCGAACTCTTCTACCTCTCCCCCTGACGCCCGATTCGGAAGACGACCTGGGGGCGGAGGGGGCCCTCGGGGGCGGTGGGGTCTTCGAAGGTGTCGGTGGGGTTGTGGGTCATGCCCAGGCGGCGCATGACTGCCTGGGAGCGGTAGTTGGTGGCGGTGGTGACGGCGAGGATCTCGGGGAGGTCGAGGGTGTCGAAGGCGTAGGCGAGGACTGCGCGGGCGGCCTCGGTGGCGTAGCCGTGGCCCCAGGAGGAGCGGGCGAGGCGCCAGCCGATCTCGACGCCGGTGAACGGCACCTCCGGGTCGACGTCGTCCAGGCCGGCGAAGCCGATGAACCTGCCGTCGGCCTCGACCGCCCACCAGCCGTAGCCGCGGGCATCGAACTCCTGCTGGAAGAGCGCGACCGACGCATCGCTCTGCTCCCGCGTCATCACGTCACCGAGATGCTCCCGCACCTCGGGGTCCGCGTTCATCTCAGCCCAGGGCTCCAGGTCGGACTCCTGCCATCGCCGCAGCAACAGCCTCTCAGTACGCAGTTCCGTCACGCCCCCACCCAACGCGACGCACTTCCGCTCGGCAAACCTATTTCAGGACGGAGACCAGTTGGAACAAGTAGCTCCGCAGTACCCGCCAAAGGGCGTGGTGAGTACTGCGCAGCCGCCTAGTTGGCTTCCTTCGTAGCCCAGTAGTGCCATTGGGGGGACGCGACTGGGGAGCGGGTCAGGCCGTCCGGCCAGGTGGCCGGCAGGTCGTGACTCCGAGCCGCATAGAGGATCACCTCCGATGCCGCGCGGTCGCCGCGGACGGCGACGCGAGCGGCAGTCTCGGCGCGCATGTCGGCCAGGTAGTGGATGGCCGGCAGGAACTCCGCGCTCAACCGCGGGCTCAGCCGTCCGACCGGTTCGTCGTCGAGTCTGATCTCGACCACGATCCGGTGGCGGTCCTGGATCCCGTCCTCCTCCTCGAGCGCGTGCATGGTGGCGTACGCCCAGCACTCGCCCTCGGCCCGGAAGAACGGCGCCAGGACGTCCGGATGGACCTCACTGCCCGGTACGACGATGCCGCTGCCCGGCGGCAGCAGGTGGAAGCTGCCCGGTGGGGGCAGGTTCACCGGAACCAGCATGTGCGGCTGCCCGAGGGCCACCGCGACACTCGCGTGAAACTCCGTGCCCTGGTCTCCCCTGCCCTCCCAGTCGGCCGGTTCCCACTCACTCACCCACAGGTGGCACGGCACCTGCGGTTGCAGGCCTTGCGCCACCAGCTCTGAGAGCACCGGGTGGTACCGGTGCGCATCGTCCCTCGGCAGGTAGCCGACAACCTTCCCCTGCACCCGTACGGCGATGGATCGGGGATCGAAACGGTTGCGCGGTTCCGGGACCAGGTCCGCGTCGGTGTCCAGGTCTGCTCCTCGCGCTGGGATGGGGTCCAGGAACAGGCTTCGGATCGCCTGCTCGTGCGGGGCCTCCCGCACGACCTCCTGACCACACCACAGGGCGTCTCCCCACAGACTGAACGGAATCAGTTCCATCCGTGCCCTCCAGTCCACTGTGACCGGCTTTACTCGGTTCATCCCGTCCAGGACCCTGGCCGTTACACCGAGTGAGCGTATGAAAACTAGACTGCCCAGTGAAGAGCCGTTTCACGCCTGAGGCAAGGGCCTGTTTGCGCAAAGGTAGTGAGTCGTCCGTACTGTGGACGCGAATTGTCTTGTGCATCGAGCGAATCGGCGAAGATCGTGCAAATGCACGGGAAGGAAGCTCATGCAGGGCAGTAGTTCAGTCGCTCGATCCACCAGCGGCCCAGACCAGAAGGCGGTTGACGCGGCAGCCGTCGACGAAGCGGTCAAGCGGCTCGACGGGGTCGCTGTGCGTACGCCATTGCAACGCAACCTCCGGCTGTCCGAACGCACCGGCGCCCAGGTCTGGCTCAAGCGCGAAGACCTGCAGATCGGCCGGTCCTACAAGCTCCGCGGCGCCTACAACCTGATCGCCCAGCTCGGCGACGAGCTGAAGGCGGCCGGTGTGGTCTGTGCCAGTGCGGGCAACCACGGCCAGGGCCTTGCGTACTCGTGCCACATTCTCGGTGTCCAGGGCAAGGTCTACGTGCCGCGTACGACGCCCCGCCAGAAGCGCGACCGGATCGCGGCCCTCGGTGGCAAGCAGATCCAGGTGATCGTCACCGGCGACACGTACGACGACGCGGCCGCGGCAGCCCTCGCGGACGCCGAGGCGAGCGGCGCGACGATGGTGCCCGCGTTCGACGACCCGAGAACCGTTGCCGGGCAAGGGACCGTCGCGGTCGAGCTCGTCAACCAACTCGGCCACGCGCCCGACGTACTCGTCGTACCGGTCGGTGGCGGTGGGTTGATCGCTGGTGTCGCGACCTGGCTGGCCGAGCGCCATCCCGGCGTACGGATCGTCGGTGTGGAGCCGGCCGGGGCGGCGAGCATGGCGGCGGCGCTCGAGGCCGGTGAGCCGGTGACGCTGGCGCACCTGGACAGCTTCGTGGACGGTGCCGCAGTGCGGCGAGTCGGCGACGTCACGTTGCCGTTGGTCGCGAAGGCCGGCGTCGAGATGATGTCCGTGCCGGAAGGCCTGGTCTGCAGCGAGATGCTCGAGCTGTACCAGACCGACGGCCTGATCGCCGAGCCCGCGGGCGCGCTGTCGACTGGCGCTCTGGGCAACGGTCTCGACGTACGTCCCGGCGAGACCGTGGTCTGCCTGCTGTCCGGCGGCAACAACGACGTCAGCCGGTACGGCGAGATCCTCGAGCGCTCGCTGGTGTACGAAGGCCTGAAGCACTACTTCCTGGTGACGTTCCCGCAGGAGCCCGGTGCGCTGCGGGCGTTCCTGGACGAGGTGCTCGGGCCGGACGACGACATCACGTTGTTCGAGTACGTGAAGCGGAACAACCGCGAGACCGGGGTGGCGCTGGTCGGCATCGAGATCAGCCGGGCCGGCGACCTGGACGGGCTGCTGTCCCGGATGGAGGCCGCGCCGCTGGAGATCGAGCGGATCGACCCGAGCTCGCCGGAGTTCCGCTACCTGATCTGAACGCACGGATCCCGCCGGTGGAGCGCTGCGTCCCGGCGGGATCCGTGCGTCTGGTGTGTCAGTGCCTCAGCCGTTTGGGAGGTTGTTCGTCCGGTCGGGTCTGACGGCGCGGGTCGTCCGGGTGCTGCCCGTCGGCCCAGTGCTCGTCCGTCGGCTGCCCGTCCCGGCCCCAGGCCGTCGTGCTCTCCTGGTCGCGGTCCTTGTCCCAGGCCGTCGTGTTGTCCCGGTCGCTGTCCTTGTCCCAGGCCGCCGTGCTCTCCCGGTCGCGGTCCTTGCCCCAGCTGGCGGCGTGGGGTGTGTGCTGGTCGGGGTGCAGGTCCCGGGCCTGGGTGCGGTGCTCGTCGGCCTCGGTGCGAGCGTCGGCCGCGGCTTCGCGCCGCTCGCTGGCGCCGGCTTCGAGCCGGCGTGCCTCGGCCGCCTTCTCGTCGGCGATCGCCCGCGCCTTGCGTGCCCGCGCCTCGACCTCATCGGCCGCGGCCTGCTGCTTGTCCGCGCGTGCCACCGACGTCCTGGCCTGCTGCTCGTGCTCGTACGCCTCCTGCCGTTCCCGCTGGGCCCGGCGCTTGGACATCGCTCCGGCGATCAGCGCCACGACGATCACCAGCACCGCCAGTGCGACAACGATCCACAGGACGGTCATTCCGTCCATCGTTCCTCCTCGGCTCGACGTTCGGATCCCCCGGTACCCGAACCCCCCGGGCCGCTAACGCACCCCGGAAGCCGCTACCGCACCCGGAGGCGATAGGTGCCCGCGGCAACCGTTCGTACACCGGACCCGCCCGGAGCAGGCAGGGGAGGGTGAGCGGTCAGACCAGGCCGCGGCGGGCAGCCCAGACGATCGCCTCGATGGCCGTGCCGAAGCCGAGGCGGTCGCAGATCATCCGGGTACGGCGGCGGACGGTCCGCTCGGACAGGTCGAGCCGGCGGGCCACACTGTCCACCGGCAGCCCGGTCGCGAGCAGCCGGAGCAGCTGCAGGTCGTCATGGCTGATCTCACGCGGCGGCACCCGGCGCGCAAGCGGACGGATTTCCTGGGGGAGGACGGTCATTACGGATCACCTTGTTCCGAACACCCGGGACTCGGCGGCGTCCCAGTCGGCCGGTTTTCCCTGCGGCTCGTAGCGCCGCAGTCGATGGGTAGCGCGGACCAGCGCGCGCATGGCGCTCAGGTCCGGCAGGGGTTCGCCCAGGGCACGAGCCTGGACAAGGACATTGCCGAGGGCGGAGGCCTCGACCGGGCCGGCGAGCACGGGCAGTCCGCACGCGTCGGCGGTCAGTTGGCAGAGCAGCTCGTTCTGCGAGCCGCCGCCGATGACGTGGAGTACGTCGACCGGGCGGTCTGCGATCACCTGGGCCGACCGCAGCGTACGGCGGTAGGCCAGCGCAAGGCTCTCGAGCACACACCGGACGACGGCTGCTCTCGACGGCGGCGGCTCCTGCCCGCTCGCCCGGCAGTGCTCGTCGATCCGGGCCGGCATGTTGCCCGGCGCAAGGAACTCGGGGGCGTCCGGGTCGATCAGTACGGCGAACGGCGGCGCGCCGGCGGCGTCCCGCAGCAGTCCGGGCAGGTCGTCGTCGCCCCAGATCCGCTGGCACTCCTGCAGGATCCACAGCCCCATGACGTTCTTCAGGAACCGGATCCGTCCGTCGACACCGCCCTCGTTGGTGAAGTTGGCCTCCCGCGCCTCGTCGGAGAGCACCGGCGCATCCAGCTCCAGCCCCACCAGCGACCACGTTCCCGACGAGATGTACGCAAACCGCTCGTCACCCGCCGGCACCGCGACCACGGACGACGCCGTGTCATGCGAGCCCACAGCGATCACCGGCGTACCGGACACCAGCCCGGTCTCCGGCAACACGGTCCCGATCACGGCTCCCGGGTCCCGCAACTCCGGCAGCACCTTCATCGATACACCAACCCGCGAGGCCAGCGACTCGCTCCACGCCCGACTCCGTACGTCGTACAGCTGCGTGGTGGACGCGTTGGTCCGCTCCACCCCGATCTCCCCCGTGAGCCAGTAGGCCAGAAGATCGGGAATCATCAGCAGCTTGTCCGCCTGCTCGAGCAATCCCTCGACGGCCAACTGGTAGATGGTGTTGAACGGCAACTGCTGCAGGCCCGTCACGTCGTACAGCTCGGCAACCGAGACCTTCTCCAGCACCCGCTCCATCACCCCGTCGGTGCGGGCGTCGCGGTAGTGGATCGGGTTGGCGAGGAGGTGGCCGTCGGCGTCCAGCAGGCCGTAGTCGACGGCCCAGGAGTCGATGCCGATCGAGTCGACGGAGCCGGCCTGGTGGAGGCCTTCGAGCATGGCGCGGTAGAGGTGGAGGATGTCCCAGTGCAGGGTGTCGTGGACCTGCACCGGGCCGTTCCAGAAGCGGTGGATCTCGGAGAGCTCGAGAACGCCGTCACCGACGGAGCCGAGCATGACGCGCCCGCTGGACGCGCCCAGATCCACCGCCGCGACGCGCTTCATGGTGAGACGACGGTCAGGTCGAGATGGAGGAGGTCGGCAACCGCCGCCAGGTCCTTGGCGCGGTGACCGGTCCCGAGCGCCCAGTGGTGCGCGACGCCCGACCCGGACCACGCGTCGGTCCACTCACCCGGGTCGCACCCGAAGTCGACCCGCGAGGTGGTGTTCCCGATCTGCAGCAACGGCCCGGGTACGACGGTGCCCTCGGACGCAATCAGGTTGAACGAACCGTCCCGGCGCTGCCCAAGCCCGCAGGCCGTCACCGGCCCGTGCTTCACGTCGAACTCGACCGACACACCCCAGCCACGCTTGCCGTGGTATACCCCGAGCCCGCGCAGCAACGGCTTGTCCGAGCTGATCGCCAGGTGCGCCGGTCCGTCGTGGCCCATCTCGACCACGTTGTCGTGGAAGTTCAGCGCCTGCAGCTCGGTGAACGAACCACCCGCGCCCAGCCGATCCATCACCAGCATCGCCAGCGACGTCCGCAGCTCGTACTCACCGGCCGCCGGGATACCCCTTGCCGTCAGCAACGAGGCGCCCAGGATCATCCCGGCCGCGACCCGCTCGTGCATCTCCCCGTCGAGTCCGCGGTGATAGCAGGCCAAGGAATCCAGGGAGAAGTCCTCGACCAGCCGGTCCAGCGCGACCGACACGGTCGCGCCCCACCGGAAGTCCTCCTCGACCACGGAGTCGTCGAGCGTGAAGATCTCCCGGGCCAGATCCATCCGGGCCGCGGTCTCCGCCTCGGTCACCTGCTCGACCCGCACCCGCAGGTCGTCGATCTCCAGGATCTCGACGTGCCCGCCGAGCTGCGACGACACCAGCGTCGGATCGGTGATCACGTCCATCATGCCCGGGTACAGGTGCCCGAGCAGACCGTGCCGGCCGTGCCGGAACGCCGCCCGGACGCCGGCGGCCCGGATCCACCGATCGATCCGCGCCCACGCCCGCTCGTCCTCGAGGTACCCCGACACCGACCGGAAGTCGATCCCGCACCGCTCGAACGCGTTCGCCATCTCCGGCAGCGGACAGGCGCCGCAGTACGCGAGCCACGCACCGGTGTCGAAGGTCGCATGATTCATCGACTCGGTCGGCTGCAGGTTGAGCAGCAGCACGGGCGCACCGCTGCGCTGCGCGACCGGCACCAGCATCGACGCAGTCATGTACGTCGTCAGGAACCCGACGATCAGGTCGCAGTCAGCGAGCCGCAGCTTCTCCGCCGCCACCGCACCTTCCTGCGCGTCCGAGATGAACCCGACGTCAACGACCTCACAGTCCATGTCAGCGAACCGCGAAGACACCCGCCGCGCGGACGCCTGCAACTGCGGCAGCAGGTCGGGGAACTGCGGCCAGTAGGCGCCCAGACCGCCCGCGACCAGACCGATCCTGGTCTTGCGCGTCGTGATTCGCTCCAGCCCCGGGCGAACATCCAGCTCGGTCATTCCACCCCTCCTAACGCAGGAACGCGGCAGCTACGCCGGCATCGACGGGAACGTGCAGACCGGTCGTGTGAGTGAGCTCCCCACCGGTCAACGCGAACACGGCCGCCGCCACGTGCTCCGGCAGCACCTCCCGCTTCAGCAGCGTCCGCTGCGCGTAGTACGCACCCAGCTCCGACTCCGGTACGCCGTACACCGCGGCCCGCTGCGCACCCCAGCCCTTGGCGAAGATCCCGGAGCCGCGGACGACGCCATCGGGGTTCACGCCGTTGACGCGGATCCCGTGCTCGCCGAGCTCGGCGGCGAGCAGGCGGACCTGGTGCGCCTGGTCGGCCTTGGCCGCGCCGTACGCGACGTTGTTCGGGCCGGCGAAGACGGAGTTCTTGCTGGAGATGTAGACGATGTCGCCGCCGATACCCTGGTCGATCATCACCTTCGCGGCCGCCCGGGACACCAGGAACGAGCCCTTCGCCATCACGTCGTGCTGCAGGTCCCAGTCCCGATCCGTTGTCTCCAGCAACGACTTCGAGATGGACAGCCCGGCGTTGTTGACGATCAGGTCGACGCCGCCGAAGGCCAGCACGGCCTCCCGCAGCGCCGCTTCGACCGCCTCCGCGGAGGACACGTCGGCGCCCACGGCAACCGCGACATCGGATGAGCCGATCTCCTTGGCCACCGCCTCGGCCGCCGCCAGATCCAGGTCCGCCACCACAACGCAGGCGCCCTCGGCAGCCAGCCGCTGCGCGATCGCCTTGCCGATCCCGGACCCACCACCGGTGACGAACGCCACCCGGGTCGCGAGCGGCTTCGGCGCCGGCATCCGCTGCAGCTTGGCCTCTTCGAGCGCCCAGTACTCGATCCGGAACTTCTCGCGCTCGTCGATCGGCGCGTACGTCGACACCGCCTCGGCCCCACGCATCACGTTGATCGCGTTCACGTAGAACTCGCCGGCCACCCGCGCGGTCTGCTTGTCCTTGCCGAAGCTGAACATGCCGACCCCGGGCACGAGCACGATCGCCGGGTCCGCGCCGCGCATCGGCGGGCTGTCCGGCTGCGCGTGCCGGTCGTAGTACGCCGCGTAGTCCTCGCGGTACTGCAGATGCAGCTCCCGCAACCGGATGATCGCGTCCTCGATCGGCGCCGTCGGCGGAAGGTCGAGGACCAGCGGACGGACCTTCGTCCGCAGGAAGTGATCAGGACACGATGTGCCGAGCGCAGCCAGTTCGCCCAGCTTCTCCCGAGCGGTGAACTCGAGCACGACCTCGGAGTCGTTGTAGTGGCCGACCTGAGGCTTGTCGGTCGACGCGAGACCGCGAATGACCGGGGCCAAGGCGGCGGCGCGTTCGCGACGTGCCGTGGCGTCGAGCGGCTCGACGCCCGGAACGATGGGGCCGAACGGCTCCGGCTTGCCGCGCTCGGCCAGGAAGCGCTCCGCCGTACGGATGATGTCGAGGGAGTTCGCCTCGCACTCCTCGGAGGTGTCACCCCAGGCGGTGATGCCGTGGCCGCCGAGGATGCAGCCGATCGCCTGCGGGTTCTCCCGCTTCACCGCCGCGATGTCGAGACCGAGCTGGAACCCGGGCCGCCGCCACGGCACCCAGACCACCCGGTCGCCGAAGCACTCGGCGGTGAGCTTCTCGCCGTCGGCCGCGGTCGCCAGCGCGATCCCGGAGTCCGGGTGCAGATGATCGACGTGTGGAGCGTCGACCAGCCCGTGCATCGCGGTGTCGATCGAGGGCGCGGCCCCGCCCTTGCCGTGCAGGCAGTAGTCGAACGCGGCGACCATCTCGTCCTCACGGTCGACGCCCGGGTACACGTCGACCAGCGAGTTCAGCCGGTCCAGCCGCAGTACGGCGAGGCCGGCGGCGGTCAGCGTGCCGAGGTCGCCGCCGGACCCCTTCACCCAGACCAGGTCGACCGGCTGCTGGGTGACCGGGTCGATCGTCGTGCCCTTCGCCGAGGTGTTCCCGCCGGCGTAGTTCGTGTTGCGCGGATCGGCACCCAGTCTGTTGCTACGCGCAACGAGCTCGGCTGCGGTGGCGCTCACTGTCATGCTCCCCATCCGGCCTGCTGGCCGTCGGCTCGGTCCTTGACGATCTGCTCGTAGTAGCCGCTGCGCTGGTAGGCGGCGACCGGGTTCGGGTCCAGGCCCTGCGACTCGCGCAGCTCGGCGAGCAGCGGCCGGACGTCGGTGTTGTAGGCGTCCATCAGCGCGGCGTTGGCTTCCAGCACATCGCCGTCCTGCTGCGCCTTCCGCAGTGCGTCCCGGTCGACCAGCAGCGCCTTCGCGGTGGCCTCCTGGACGTTCATCACCGAGCGGATGATGGCCGGGATCTTCACCTCGATGTTGTGGCACTGGTCGAGCATGAAGGCGATCCCGCGGTCCGGGTCGAGGGCGTCGCCACGGACGATCTCGTTCATGATCCGGAACAGCTGGAACGGGTCGGCCGCCCCGACCATCAGGTCGTCGTCGGCGTAGAACCGGCTGTTGAAGTCGAACGCGCCGAGCTTCTTGGCCCGGAGCAGGAAGGCGACGATGAACTCGATGTTGGTCGACGGCGCGTGGTGCCCGGTGTCGATGCAGACGGTCGCCTTCGGCCCCAGCTCCAGGCAGTGCGCGTACGACGTACCCCAGTCCGGCACGTCCGTGGTGTAGAAGGCCGGCTCGAACAGCTTGTACTCCAGCAGCATCCGCTGGTCGTCACCGAGCCGGTCGTAGACCTCCTTCAGCGCCGCGGCCAGCCGGTCCTGCCGGTCCTGCATGTCGTCCTGGCCCGGATAGTTGGTGCCGTCGGAGAACCACAGCTTCAGGTCGCGGGACCCGGTCGCGTCCATGATGTCCACGCACTCGAGCAGGTGGTCAGTGGCCTTCCGCCGTACCGCCGGGTCGGGGTTGGTGACGCTGCCGAGCTTGTAGTCGTCGTCCTGGAACACGTTGGAGTTGATCGCGCCGAGCCGGACACCCTGCTCCTTCGCGTACGCCGCCAGCGCCGCGTAGTCGTCCACCTTGTCCCAGGGGATGTGCAGCGCGACGCTCGGGGCCACGCCGGTGTACTTGTGCACTACAGCGGCGTCGGCGATCTTCTCCTCCGGCGAGCGCGGCACACCGGGCTGGCTGAACACCTTGAACCGGGTCCCCGAGTTCCCGAACGCCCACGAGGGCAGCTCGATCTCCTGGCGGCTCAGGGCGGTCTTCACAGCATCGGTAGTCATGGGGTCTGGTCCTCTTTCAAATGGAAGATCTCGGGCAGCAACAGGAACGACTCGTCCGGCGGACGCCCGTCGATCCCCGTGAAGAATTCGGTCATCTGGGCCTGCCACCGGGTGTTGACCTCGGTCGCAGCCATCGCTTTCTGCGCCGCCTCCAGGTCCTCGGCCTCGACGTACCCGATCAGCAGGCCGTCGTCGCGGAGGAAGAGCGAGTAGTTGTGCCACCCGGTCTCCCGTAACGCGGCCTGCATCTCCGGCCAGACGTTCCGGTGCCGCTCGACGTACTCCTCCAAACGGTCGGGTCTGACCTGGAGGCAGAAGCAGTAGCGATTCACAAGGCAGTCCTCAGAAGTTGAACCGGTCGATGATGGCCGCGGTGAACTCGGTCGGCGGGCCGATCGACAGGCCGCGGGCCGGCCGGGTTGGGGTCGATCGACACGCCGAGCCGGGTGAACAACTGGGCGGCCTGATGGACCATCGCGGCCCGGTCGATGGTTTTGAAACGACCCAGAGGCTGGCGGCCCATCGCGATGTTCTCCGCCACCGAGAGGTCCGGGAACAGCGGCGTGGCGTCGGGCATGGTCACCTCCAACTCGGGGCGGCTGAGTTGCTGAAAGGTTTCAAGAAGATTGCACGAACGTACGGGCGAAGGGCTTTTGCCGTCAAGGGCTCGTCCGGCCCGAGCGGCCGATCCCGGACGCGGGACTGCGGAAAACGGCCGGAAAACAGGTACGCTCTCGGCTGCTAAGACGTTTCAAACCCGTCCCGTGGGACCTTGACGCCGGGAGGCCGCGCATGGCAGCAGACAACGCGCCGGACCAGGCCTCAAGCACCGTCAACCGGCCGTCAGGCAGTCGCAAGGAATCCACTGGTGGGCGGCGGCGGAAGGCGAAGCAGCATGCGGCCGGGGTGAAGGCGGTTGCAGCGGCGGCCGGAGTGTCCTTGGGGACCGTGTCGAACGTGCTGAACCGGCCTGAGGTGGTCAGCCCGGTGACCCGGGCGAAGGTCGAGGCGGCGATGGCCTCGCTGGGCTTCGTGCGGAACGAGTCGGCCCGCCAGCTCCGCGCCGGCAGCAGCCGGATCCTCGCGTACCTGATGCTCGACGCCGGCAACCCGTTCTTCACCGACGTCGCCAAGGGCGTCGAGGACGCGGCCCGTGCGGCCGGCCTGTCGGTGTTCCTGTGCAACAGCAACGAGGACGCCGACCGCGAGGCCGACTACCTCGACCTGCTCGAGCAGCAGCGCGTCCAGGGCGTGCTGATCACCCCGATCGACCAGAACTCGTCCCGCCTGCGCAAACTCCCCGCCCGCGGTACGCCGGTCGTCGTGGTGGACCGCGCGATCGACGACGACGAGCACTGCTCGGTCGCGGTGAACGACATCCTCGGCGGCGAGCTCGCCATCGCGCACCTGCTCGAGCTCGGCCACGACCGGATCGCGTACGTCGGCGGACCGAACACGATCGGCCAGGTCATCGACCGTCGCGACGGCGCCCGCCGCGCACTCCGCAAGGCCGGCAAGGCCCCGGAGAACCTGATCGAGCTCACCACCGGCGCCCTCACCGTCGCCGAAGGCAGGGGCGCAGGGCAACGACTTGCCGGCCTCCCGGCGACCCGCCGCCCGACCGCCGCGTTCTGCGCGAACGACCTGCTGGCGTTGGGCTTGCTGCAGCAGTGCGTGAGTCTCGGCCTGCGCGTTCCCGAGGACCTCGCCATCGTCGGGTACGACGACATCGAGTTCGCCGCGGCGGCCGCCGTACCGCTGACTTCCGTCCGTCAGCCCCGGCAGCTGCTGGGCCGCACGGCCGCCGAGCTACTCCTCGACGAGTCGTCCAACCCGGACCACGAGCACCAGCGCGTCACCTTCACACCCGAGCTGGTCGTCAGGACCTCAACGCGCGGAACTCTCTAGACCGTAGGCGGCGAGGAAGACCTCGGTGGCCTGGTCGGCCAGTTGGTCGAACTCGTCGGCCGGCGGCCGGGCCTCGGTGCCGGCGAACATCGCGCGGTTCATCGGCTTGTACATGACCAGGCCGGCGAACTGATACGCCGCGAGCGTCGGGTCGGGGAGCTCACGGAGCATGCCGCGGTCGGTCAGGCTGGTCAAGGCGATGCCCAGCGCCTCCAGTGATCGCTCGAAGCCGCTGTGGAACCAGGCGCCACAGACCTCCGGGAAGCGGTCCGCCTCCGCGATGACGAGTCGGCGTAGCTGCAGCACGCTGCTGTTCGTGAGGCTGTCGAGGAAGTAGCGCGCCAGGTTGCCGAGGGCTTCCCGTGCGTCGGTGGCTCCGTCGAGCTTCTCGGCGTACGCCTTGGTCAGGCCGTCGAGCAACTGGTCGCTGGTGCCGCCGACGATCTCGGCGAACAGGCGCTCCTTGTTCTCGAACTGCTTGTAGACGGTCTGCTTGGAGACGCCGGCCTTGGCGGCGACCAGGTCCATGCTGGCACCCAGGTAGCCGTGCTGCAGGAAGACCTCGGTGGCCGCGGCCAGGATCGCGCGGCGCTTGCGCGGCGTCCGGCCCTCACCCTCGATCTCGACGGCCTGGTCAGGCTGCCAGACGGCAGCCCGTTGGCGTTGGTCCACGGGGTCCTCCTCGAAGATTTCCCAAAATCATACTAGACAGTCCAGTTCCGTTGTGAGTACTGTACGGTCTAGTTCCGAACGACACCACAGGGAGGGCACGCAGATGAGCACCGTGAAGTCCGCTGACGGCACCACGATCGCTTTCGACGCCACCGGGGCGGGCCGGCCGCTGATCATGATCGACGGCGCCACCGCGCACCGGGCCGTGAACCCGTCGAACGCCGAAGTGGCCAAGCTGCTGAGCGACGAGTTCCGGGTCTACGTCTACGACCGGCGCGGCCGGGGCGAGAGCACCGACACCAAGCCGTACGCGATCCAGCGGGAGATCGAGGACCTGGCCGCGCTGATCGAGGACGCCGGGGAGCCGGCGATCCTGTTCGGCTGGTCCTCCGGTGGCCTGCTGGCGCTGGACGCGGCGGCGGCCGGCCTGCCGATCGCAGCGCTCGCGCTGTTCGAGCCGCCGGTGGTCGTCGACGACGCCCGCCCGCCGCTGCCCACCGACTACGTCGAGCGGCTCGAGGCCGGCGTCGAGGCCGGCCGCCCGGGTGACGCAGTCGAGCTGTTCATGACCGCGGCGGCGCTGATGCCGCCGGAGTTCGTCGACGCGATGCGTGGCACCCCGATCTGGACCGGCGTCGAGCAGATCGCGGGCACGATCGCGTACGACGGCCGCATCATGGGCACCACGATGTCCGGCAACCCGCTGCCGACGGATCGCTGGTCCGCGGTGAACGTTCCGGTCCTGGTGATGCACGGCGACAACACCCCGCCGTACCTGAAGGTCGGCCCCGAGGCGGTGGCCGAGCTGCTGCCGACCGCGCGGTTGCTGCCGGTGCCGGGCGAGAACCACAACGTCGAGCCGCCGGTGCTGGCCCCGGTCCTGCGCGACTTCGCGAAGGAGCTGTGACAGGTACAACAGCATGCTCAAGTACGTCGTCTCCGGCACGCTGAAGGACCCGAAGTGGAACAACACCCGGGTCCTGTCCGGCGACGTCCGCGACGAGGTCGCCAAGCTCAAGACCGAGGTCGCAGGCGAGATCCAGGTCCCCGGCAGCATCCAGCTCGCCCAGGCCCTGCTCGCCGCCGACCTGGTCGACGAGCTCCACCTGATGACCTTCCCCGTCCTCCTCGGCACCGGCCGCAAACTCTTCGCCGAAACCCCCGGCAGAACCACCTGGCGCCTCGCCCAGAACCGCACCGTCGGCGAAGGAATCCTGATCACCACCTTCCAGCGCGTCTGAGCGCGGGCCGGGACCTCGACAGGTCCCGGCCGCGGAGGGACGCTGTGAGGGTGGACAGGGACGGGTTCTGGGGATTGGTCGAGGGTGCGCGCGGTGGGGTGGACGACACCGTGGTGGATCCGGATGGGGTTGCGGACGCGCTGACCAAGCTGCTGGGCGGGCTGGAGGCCGAGGAGATCGCCGGGTTCGGAGTCGAGCTCGCGCGGTTGCAGGTCGAGTCGTACCGGTGGGACCTGTGGGCGGCGGCGTACCTGATCAACTCGGGGGCCTCGGAGGACGGGTTCGACTCGTTCCGGGGCTGGTTGGTCGCGCAGGGGCGGGAGGTCTGGGAGGCGGCGCTGGCCGACCCGGACTCCCTGGCCGACGTGGTCGACGAGGACCGGCCGGAGGGCTTCGAGGGATTCGACGGCGAGGGGCTGCTGCACGTCGGCAGCCACGCGTACAAGAACGTGGCCGGCGACGAGGCGGCCTACTGGAAGGCGGTCGACGCGGAGGCGCCGGACACACCGGACCTGCCGGTCGGGCAGGAGATCGACTTCGACGACGAGGACGACCTGCACGCCCACCTGCCGCGGCTGGCGGCGCTCTACCTGGACAACTGACCAACGGTCACCCTGGCTCGCCGCCGAGG
The DNA here is from genome assembly GCF_040653975.1 of Kribbella sp. NPDC050820. Taxonomy (NCBI): domain Bacteria; kingdom Bacillati; phylum Actinomycetota; class Actinomycetes; order Propionibacteriales; family Kribbellaceae; genus Kribbella; species Kribbella sp. NPDC050820. Next base: position 35,849 of record NZ_JBFAHB010000067.1, on the reverse strand, counting down.
CGCTCGATCGCGGCGCGGAGGCGGCGGCGCCAGCTGGGCATGCCTGCGTCCTCGTCGGCGGCGGCCAGGCTGACCAGGTGCTGCGCCATCTCGAAACCCTCCGTCGTCCGGGGCTCGAGGTCGGTCATCGCGGCCTGCGGCTCGTCGTGGTCGAGCTCGATCTGCCGGCTGGTCCAGCCGAACCCGTCCGGCACCAGCAACTCCGGCACCAGCGCCTCATGGCTGAGCGACGTCAGCTCCTTGTCCCCGTTGCCGATGCTGAAGATCGTCGTACCGCGTCGCCGTACGTCGCTGATGCGCTCGAGCAGCGTGTCCGCCGGGTGCTCCTCGGCCACGACCAGCAGGGACTCGCCACGGCCGGCGTCGCGCAGCCGGTCCAGGCCGATCGCTAGGTGCGGCGGTGCGCCCGGCGGCGGCGACCAGCGGACCAGCGACGGCCGGACGTCCTCCACGCCGGCCCGGTGCAGCTCGTCGTCCAGGTGCGCAGTCAGGTGCCAGGGCTCGTCGTCGGGCGGGCCGAACAGCATCAGGCCGCCGGTCCGCGTGGTGAACCGCCGCAGCGAGTGAGCGAAGTCCGTCGTCCGGCTCCCGAGCTCGGTGCCGGTCAGCATCTCGCGGAGGAGCGAGGCCCTGGTGAGATCCACCCCTCCAACTTGACACACCGTCGGGTGCATCGCGACTTAGGCCAGCCGGTCTGCCTTCGACTGCAGGTAGTTGCGCTCGGGCACGCTCGTCGTACGACGCGCCGCCAGCAGGTAGCTCTCCCGCGCACCGGCCAGATCACCCGACATCTCCAGCAGGTGGGCGCGCACGGCCTCCAGGCGATGGTGGTCGGTCATCCGGTCGTCGGACTCCAGCGGCTCGAGTACGGCGAGGCCCTCCTTCGGACCGGTCGCCATGGCCACCGCGACGGCGTGGTTGAGCTTCACCATCGGGTTGGCGACCATGTGCTCGAGCACCTCGTACAGCGCGACGATCTGCCGCCAGTCCGTGTCGTCGGCGTGCTCGGCCGTGTCATGCACGGCAGCGATCGCCGCCTGCACCTGGTAGGGCCCAAGCTGCGTGCGCGCCAGGGCATCGGTCACCAGCGCCTCGCCCTCGACGATGGCTGCCTTGTTCCATTTCGACCGATCCTGCTCGGCCAGCGGGACCAGTGCACCGTCAGGCCCAGTGCGGGCCAGCCGCCGCGCGTCGGTCAGCAGCATCAGCGCCAGTAGCCCGGCGACCTCACCGTCGTCAGGCAACAGGCGCCGTACGCCGCGCACGAGCCGGATCGCCTCGGTGGTGAGCTCCGCACTGTGCAGCGACGCACCGGACGACGCGGTGTAGCCCTCGTTGAAGATCAGGTAGAGGACATGGAGTACGGCGCCCATCCGCTCGTCCCGCTCGGCCTCGGGAGGCAGCTCGAACGTGCTGCCCGCCTGCTTGATGCTGCGCTTGGCCCGGCTGATCCGCTGCGCCATCGTTGCCTCCGGCACCAGGAACGCGGCTGCGATCTGCGCGGTGGTGAGACCGCCGACCGCACGCAACGTCAGCGCGATCTGCGAGGCCGGCGACAGGGCCGGATGGCAGCACAGGAAGAGCAAAGTCAGCGTGTCGTCCCGGCCGCCCGGATCGTCGATGTCGGGGCCGGCGGCAACGAACTCCTCCGGCGCGGCGAGCTGAGCCGCGTTCTCCTCCCGCCGACGCCGGGCCGACTCGCTGCGCAGCAGGTCGGTCAGTCGCCGCGATCCGACCCGGATCAGCCAACCGCGGGGGTTGTCCGGGACGCCCTCGTCCGGCCACTGCTGCGCGGCCGCGAGCAGTGCCTCCTGGACCGCTTCCTCGGCCAGGTCGAAGTGCCCGTAGTGCCGGACCAGCGCGCTCAGCACCTGCGGCGCCTGCTCCCGCAGCAGGAGCTCGAAGGCCGCGGGCTCGGTCACATCTCCAGCCCGGACGCGTCCATCACCGGTCGCACCTCCACGGCGACGTACTTCGCGTCCGGCATCCGGGCGGCGTAGCCGATCGCCTGGTCGATGTCGTCGCACTCGACCAGGTAGAACCCGGCCAGGTGCTCCTTGGCCTCAGCGTACGGCCCGTCCGTGGTCGTGGTGGTGTCGTCGCGCACCGAGACGGTCCGGCTGGTGATGGGGTCGGCCAGGCCGGCGGCACTGACCAGCAGGCCCTGCTCACTGAGCTCACGGGTGAGCTCGTCGTGCGCACGGGACAGACCGTCGCGTTGCTCGGCGGACAGGCTCGCCCAGCTCTCGGGGTTGCTGTAGATCAGCAGCACATACTTCACAGGCACCATCCTGTCGCTCCCGGAGGCCGCTGTGACCCCCTCTCACTCGGTACGTCGTACCCACCGGGCGACTTTCGACAGAAATGTCGAGGTGGACGGGGCGGCCCCGACGTCTCCGCCGAGTGCACGCCCAGCCGGGGCGGCCTGCCGCTTACTGGAGATGCCACATGGTTACCGAGTCCAAGCGCTGGTGGGCGCTGGCGTTGCTGTGCCTGACCGGGTTCATGATCATCCTGGACGCGTCGATCGTGCTGGTCGCGGTCCCGTCGATCGAGCGTGAGCTCACCTTCTCGGCCGGTGGCGTGCAGTGGGTGCCCAGCGGGTACGCGCTGATGTTCGGCGGCCTGCTCCTGCTGGGCGGGCGCATCTCCGACCTGCTCGGCCGGAGGCGAGTGTTCATCACCGGACTGGTGCTATTCGCCGCGTCGTCGCTGCTGTGCGGCTTCGCGTGGAGTGGTGACGCGCTGGTGCTGGCACGTGGCCTGCAGGGCGCGTCGGCCGCCGTACTGCTGCCCAGTGCGCTGGCGATCGTGATGACGACCTTCCCGGACGGACCGGACCGCAACAAAGCGCTGGGCATCTGGGGAGCGACCAGTGGAGTCGGCGGTACGGCGGGATCGCTCATCGGCGGCCCGGTCACCGACGGACTGGGCTGGCAGTGGATCTTCTTCATCAACGTGCCGGTGTGCCTACTGGTCGTCGTACTGGCGCCCGTGCTGCTGCAGGAGAGCCGTGGACCGGGCCGGCGCGGGTTCGACGTCACCGGTGCGGTCACTGTGACCGCTGCGCTCATCGTGCTCGTGTACGCCGTCGTCGAGGCACCGCACTCGCCTGTTGGCCGGACGCTCGCGCTGGTGCTGTTGTCCGCTCTGCTGTTCGGGCTGTTCGTGCTGGTGGAGCAGCGGTCGGCCGCACCACTCGTGCCGCTGCGGATCTTCCGGTCGCGTGCTCTGGTCGGCGGCAACCTCATCACGATCAGCTGGGGGCTGGCGGCGTTCGGGCTGAACTACGTCTACACGCAGTACGCCCAGTTCGCTCTTGGTGTGTCCGCGGTCCGCTACGGGCTGATGTCCGCCGTACTCGCGGCGGCCGCTGTGGTGGCGTCGATCATCGGCCAGCACCTGGTCACCCGGCTCGGGCCGCGCCGGGTCGCCTTCGCCGCGCTGCTGGTGGCAGGTGCCGGTACGACGTTGATGACGCAACTGACCGTCCAGGCCGGGTACTTCGAGCTCGCCTTCTGGGGCCTGACGATCTTCGGCGCCGGCTTGGGCGCAGGGACCGTGGCTGGGTCGATCGCCTCGCTCAGCGACGTCGCCGGCGAGGACTCCGGTGTCGCCTCCGGCCTGCAAAGCGCCAGCTTCCAGATCGGCGGCGCAGTGGGCATCGCAGCCCTCTCCGCGGTCGCAGCGGCCAGTACGACGGGCTCCACCCCGACCGCGCTGACACATGGATACCGGATCGCGTTCTGGGCGGTGTGGGCGTGCCTAGCCGTCGGCGTCGCGGGCTGCGCCGTGCTGCTGAGCCGCAAGCGTCCTGTGGAGCGACAGTTGCAGGCAGTCGCCACCCACTGAGGTCAAACAGGTGTTGGAGGTTTACGGCGGCCGGAGTGGGCACCGGATTCCTGCGGCCGCCACTTCCGCCCGGCGGCCCCTCGACAAGGAGGCTTCATGCTCATCCTCGGACTGATCCTGTTGGTCCTGGGTCTCGTGCTGAACATCTCGATCCTGTGGACGCTCGGCATCATCGTGCTGCTCGTCGGGGCCGTGCTGTTCCTGCTCGGGTCCACCGGCCGTGCGGTCGGCGGACGAAGGCACTGGTACTGACACTGACAGATCTGAACCTCAGAACCCCGCGGGCGCCCTGTCCCGCGGGGTTCTGTCCGTCCTCGTCGCTACCGTGAGCCCATGAAGTACGTCGTGATGGTCTACGGGGCGGACGCCGCCCGCCGGATACCCGAAGTCAAGGCCGAGCTGGCCGAGGTCGTCAGCGCCGAGGAGCTGCAGCTGCCCAGCGAGGGCCGGATCGTGCGGATCCGCGACGAAAAGCAGACCGCCACCGCCGGGCCGTTCGTCCCTGCCGACCCGCAGGTGGCCGGCATCGTCCTGATCGACGTGGCCGACGACGCCGGCGCCGAAGCCGTCGCCGCGCGCATCTCGGCCATCGTCGGCGACCGAGTCGAGCTACGCGGGACCCTGATCAGCGCCTGAGGGGAACTGCGGCGCCCGCCGTTCGGTGAACGCCGCGATGCCTTCGGCCAGCTCGCCGGTCGCGATCGTCTCCTGGTAGCGCCGTCGCGCCTGAGTGTCGGCGTCCGCGCCGGCGAGCAGCGCGTTGACCGACTCCTTGGCCGAGCGGATCGTCAGCTGCGACCGCGACACCAGAGTCGCCGCGAACGCCGCGACCTCGGCGTCCAGCTCAGCCGGATCGACCACCCGGTCGACCAGCCCCTTGAGCTCGGCCTGTGCAGCGGTCAGGAGCTCGCCACTGAACAGCAGGTACTTCGTCGTCGCCGGACCGACCAGGTCGAGCAGGACCTTGATCGCATCCGGGGGATAGACCACGCCGATCCGGGCCGGCGTCACGCCGAACGTCGCGTCGTACGCCGCGAACCGGAAGTCGCAGTTCACGGCGAGCTCGAGCCCGCCGCCGATGCAGTGCCCGCGGACCACCGCGACCGTCGGCCTCGGGAACTCCCGCAACGCCGTCTGCGCCCGCAGGTTGAACGCGCGGAGCTCCGCCATCGGATCGGCCGGATCGGCGCCGGAGATCAGCTCCCCGATATCCGCGCCGGCCGAGAAGGTCGGCCCGGCGCCGGTCACCAGGAGGACCTTCACCGCGTCGTCGGCGGCCAGCTCGGCGAGCACCCCGGGCAGGGCCTCCCACATCGCCCGCGTCAGCGCGTTCCGCTTCTCGACCCGGTCGATCACGAGCCGGGCCACCGCCCCGCCTTCGACCCGGAAACCCAGCTCATCCACGCCCGCAGTCAACCAGCCGGCAGCCGTCTCCGCCGCCGGCTGGATCACACTGGCGGACCGCCAGCCCATCACAATCGCCGACGCAGCGGCCGCGCGAGCGCGGGATCGCTGCACCGCGCTCGATTGTGATGGCCTGACGGTCCGGTCTATGCCGCGCGCTTGGCGCGGGACTTCGCGCGAGCCATCCGGACGAGGTACGCCGGGGTCGGCGGGACCCAGCCGAGTTGTTTGGCCTGGCCGAGGTCGTCGCGGTTCGCCCAGTGGTCGATCACCTTGCCGTCCTCGATCCGCAGCCAGTGCGACTGGGTGATGGCGAAGGTCTTGCCGGTCGGCGGGAACACCGTGTCCACGGCGCCGGACTCGGTGTAGACCGCGAACGGCGCGACGTGCCGGCCGCTCATCGTCGAGTGGATCGCCACCAGATTGCCGTTGGCAACGACGTGGTGGATCTCGTAGGCCAGGTCCGCGAACGCGGTCCGCAGCCAGAGCGCGGTCTGGTAGTAGCCCTCGGGCCCGCCGACCCGGCAGGCCGGCGGCTCGACGTTGTCCTCGGAGTTGACGGCGGCCGGATGAACCAGCGCGTCGAAGTCGCCCCGCGTCCCGTCGGCCATGATCCGGATCGCCCGGGTGGCGATCTCCCCCGCTGAGGTCACGTCGGTGTTCATCTTTCCCCCTGAAATTCGATACAGTGAGCCTGTACCTAAAACCATGGGGACCGGTGATGGCAGAAGTCAAGAGGCAGTACGACGCCTCCGGCCGGCGCGAGCGCGCCCGACAACGGCGGCGCGACGTCGTGGTCGCGGCCCGGGATCTGTTCGAGGCGGACGGCTTCCAGGCGACCACGATCACCGCGGTCGCCAAGCGGTCCGGCGTCTCGGCGGAGAGCATCTACAAGGGCTTCGGCACCAAGGCCGCGCTGGCCAAGGCGGTGTTCGACTTCGTCATCGCCGGCGACGACGAGCCGGTCCCGATGGCCGAGCGCCCGGAAGCCCGGGCCATCCAGGCGGAACCCGACGTACGGCGCAAGATCCAGCTGTACGTCGACGGTCTCGCCGGCCGGCAGCAGCGGTCAGCCCGGGTCCAGATCGCAATCCGGGACGGCCGGCACCACGACGACACGCTCCGGGAGACCTGGCAGACGCTGCTGGACGAGCGGCTGACCGGGATGACGATGCTCGGCCGGCACCTGCTCGAGAGCGGCCAGCTGCGCGCCGGCATCACGCTCGACGAGGTCGCCGATGTGCTGTGGACCTACATCTCGGTCGAGCTCTACGAGCTGCTGGTACTGACTCGCGGCTGGCCGGTCGACCGTTACCAAGCCTGGATCGGGCGGGCGATCACTGACGCTCTGTGCTGAAACGACCACACGAAAATGGCCCAATCGCTTGATCTCGGACGGATAACTTCCGGATAGCGGGCGGATTACGCCCGGTACCCCAATTGGATGTTCGTAATGCGTTAAGAACGGGGGTCGATTCGAACCCCGGCCGGGATGTGTGCTTGACTCCTCCGGTCGATAACGGTTTGGTCTCGACAGATTGGGAAGGTCAGTGGCTGCAGGACGGCATAGACAGGCGCGGCACCGTCAACCGCGCCCGAAGGTGATCCAGCCCGGTATCGCGAAGGTGGTGATCCCCGGTGCGGCGGTGGCCCTGGTAGCCACCGGCTCGGCAGCCGCGTTCCCCGACCAGGAAGTCAAGCTCGACACCCCGACCGCCACCTCGTCCCTGCAGGTGCAGCGTGAGTCGGCGATCAGCCGGGACGCCCTCCGTCCCCCGATCAAGGTCGCCACCCCGGCTCCGAAGCCGAAGGCGTCGCCGACGGCGAAGCACCTGAAGAAGCAGGCGCCGATCCCGAAGCCGACCGCGACGAAGACCCGCGCCGCCGCTGCGGCCGGCGCGACCCCGCCGAAGGTGACCGGCTCGAAGTACACCACCACCGACCTGAACGTCTGGTCCGTCCCCCTCACGGGTGTGCTGCTCGACGTCGTGCCGAAGGGCACCCAGGTCTCCGTCACCGGCAAGATCGACGGCATCTGGGCCGAGATCGTCCGGGACGGCAAGTCCCGCTGGGTCAAGGCGGCGTACCTGTCGGCCACCAAGCCGGTCGCGAGCACCGCGGGCACCATCTCGCAGGCCGCCTGCGAGTCGGGCTCGGCCGTCGAGGACGGGCTGACCCAGGACGCGATCCGGGTGCACCGGGCCGTCTGCGCGAAGTTCCCGAACATCACGTCGTACGGCGGGCTCCGCGCCGGTGACAGCGGTTCCGAGCACTCCACCGGCCGCGCGCTCGACATCATGGTCAGCGGCTCGGAGGGCGACGAGGTCGCCGCCTGGCTGAAGGCGAACTACCAGAAGCTCGGGATCAGCGAGCTGATCTGGGCGCAGCGCATCTGGACCGTGCAGCGCAGCAGCGAAGGCTGGCGCTGGATGGAGGACCGCGGCGGCGCGACCGCGAACCACTACGACCACGTGCACGTCTCCGTCTACGGAAACGAAGGCACGGTCTGATCCGTCGGCCCCTCCGCTGACGCCCCAGCGACCCCGCGCCCTCTGGAACCTGAGGACGCGGGGTCGCTTTGTCATGGCCTGATGTTGGCGTTCAGGTGGAAGAAGTTCGTCGGGTCGTAGGCCCGCTTCACCTCGCGGAGCCGGCGCAGGTCCTCCGGCGCGTACGCCGTGTCCGCCTTGCTCGGATCGCCCAGGAAGTTCACGAAGGTGCGACCGGAGCTCGGCAGGTGCGGCTGCTCGCGGTCGACGATCAGCGAGTACGACGCACTCCGGTGACCGACCGGGCCGGCGCCGGGCCCGGGATGCGCCATCGCGCCACCCCAGTGCCGGATCTCCACGGTCGCGTCCGCTGCGGTCAGCGTGTCGATCAGGTCGTCCGACAACTCGTCGAGGAAGTCGAGGTGCCGGGCGGGCGTGCCGCCCATCGCGGCGTCGGCGTACTCGATCGTCCGGAGCTCGCCGGCCAGTCGCGGTCCGGCGACTTCGAAGAGTGGCTTCAGCAGGTGCTCGGCGACGTCGGCGGCACCGGCGTACATCACCTTGATGGCGACACCGTCGTCCTTGGTGAGTACGACGGCTGTGCTCAGCTCGTTGGGGATCGTGGAGGTCCAGTCGCGGTAACGGCGCAGGATGGCGGCCGCGTGGTCGGCGCCGTAGTACACGATGCCGGCGTGGACCTGGCGGACCGGGTACAGCCGGAACTCGAGCGAGGTGACGATGCCGAAGTTACCGGTGCCGCCGCGGATCGCCCAGAACAGGTCCGGGTGCTGCTCGGCGCTCGCGGTGACGAACCGGCCGTCTGCGGTGACGATCTCGGCCCGGATCACGCTGTCAGCTGCGAACCCGTACTTCCGCGCCAGCCAACCGACCCCGCCACCCAACGTGTAGCCGGTGACGCCGACGTCGCGGTGTGAGCCCGACAGCGGCGCGAGCCCGAACTCGCGTGCGGCGTCGAGTACGGCGCCCCACCGAGCTCCCGGGCCCACCTTCGCGATCCGCCGCTCCGGGTCGACCAGCACACTGCTCATCGACGTCGTCTTCAGCAGGATCCCGCCGTCAGCCGGGACCCGAGTCCCGTGTCCAGTCGCCTGCACCGCGACCGGCACGCCGTACTCCCGGGCCGTCCGCACCACCGCCTGCACGTCGGTCCGCCCGTAGGCCTCCGCAGCCACTACCGGCCGCGAGTCCACCGTAGGAATCACAGACTGCCGCTGAACGTCGTACTCCGCGCTCCCCGGCAGCCAGATCCCCCCGTTGAACCCCGCCCCCAACAACCCCGCCACCACACCATCGGCAACCGACCCGACAACCTGCGCAGTCATCCCAACCACTCCCTCGCACGTCCGCTCTCACCCAGACGTCGAAGGAACCCCGCCAGAATTGACACCCCGGCCAAACTTTTCTGGATGGCTCCCACACATGCGGTCGAAGTCGACGGTTCGGTGTTGACCAAGCGCTACCGCTCCTGGCCCCGTGACGAACCCGACCGCGAGTGGGCCGCCCTGACGCTGATCAACCGCCACGCACCGGATCTCGCCCCGACCCCACTCGACCGGACCGGCCCTCCTCCGTCGATCGCGATGACAGTCGTCCCCGGTTTCCCTCTCAGTGGGTCCCTGGACGGTCCTCGGCTCGACGCCCTCGGCAACGCGCTGCGAACGCTCTGGTCGATACCTCCTGATGAGCTGCAGCCGATCGACCTGGCGGCCCTCGTCGACCGGGTCCGGCGGGGACTCGCCGTACTGCGGAAGACGCCAGGCGTCATCGGCTCAGCCGCGCAGGCCTGGCTGGAGACTGCCGACGAGCTGACCGACGTACCGGATCCAGTCGTCGCCCACGGCGATCCGAACCTGGAGAACTACCTCTGGGACGGCACCCGTGTCCGGATCGTCGACTTCGAGGACGCGGGCCGCGGCGATCTTGCCGTCGAGCTCGCCAACCTGGTCGAGCACCTCTCCGGCCGGGAGACCGACTGGACCGGCTTCGCCGACCGGTTCGCCGTCGATCCGGCTCGGTTCCACTCAGCTCGCTGTCTCTGGGCGGCCTTCTGGTTGACCTTGGTCGGGCCGGGAGGACCCAGTGCCGACCGGAACCCGCCCGGCACCGCTGAAGCGCAGGCCAGGCGGGTGTTGGCACTGATCAAGCCGGAACAGGCAGCTCGGCGAGGCGGTTGAGGTCGGCGAGGATGTTGATTTCGGTGATCTTGTTGTCGACGACGACCAGATCCATGACGCCCATCAGGCGGCCGTTGACGATGGTGGCGGCGCCGGGGTGGCCGTTGACGAGGGTGAGCTCGGTGTAGGGGGCCATGCGGCTGAAGAGGAGCGCCTGTTCGACGACGGCGCGGGCGCCGCGGACGAGCTTCGAGACCGCCGGGCCGGCGAACTCCGCGGTGGCGTCGCCGGCGTCGGCGCGCAGGACGACGTCGGGGTCGAGGAGTGCGAGTAGGGCCTCGAAGTCGCCGCCGCGTGAGGCGGCCAGGAAGGCTTCGACGATCTCCCGGCGGCGGCCCGGATCCCCGTCACCCGCGGGCGCACCCTGGACGCGGCGGCGCGCCCGGCTGGCCAACTGCCGGGTCGCGGCGGGCGACTTGTCCACGATCTGCGCGATCTCGTCGAAGCTGACCCCGAACATGTCGTGCAGCACGAACGCGAGCCGCTCCGCCGGCGCCAGAGTCTCGAGTACGACGAGCAGCGCCAGCCCGATCGCGTCGACCTCGACGGCCTGCTCCTCCGGCCCCGGCGCAGAGTCCTCCCGCGTCACGATCGGGTCCGGGACGAAATCCTCCCGCCGCGACTTGCGACTGCGGAGCGTGTCCAGACAGACGCGCGACACCACAGTGGTCAGCCAGCCGCCCAGATTGCCCACGTCACTCACGTCGGTCCGGCTCAGCCGCAGCCACGCCTCCTGCACCGCGTCCTCGGCCTCAGCCAGTGAGCCGAGCATCCGGTACGCCACCGCACGCAGGTGCCCTCGGTGCTGCTCGAATTGCCGCGCAAGCTGGTCGTGGTCGTCCACTGCTCACTGTCTCCCGTCCGTACGCCGTCATCTCCCTGACGGATCGCGCCACATTGATGTGACAGGGCCCATGATGGTGGCATGCCTGCCACCCGTGGTGACCTGGTGTTCGAGGACCACTTCGACGGCTCCTCGCTGGACCTGTCCGTGTGGTCGCCGTACTACCTGCCGCACTGGAGCTCGCGTACGGCGTCAGCCGCGTCGTACACCCTGGATGACTCCTGCCTCACGCTCAGCATCCCCACCGACCAAGGCCTGTGGTGCGAGGGCGACCACAAGCCGGACCTGCGCGTGTCCGGGATCCAGTCCGGCAACTACGCCGGCCCGCTCGGCAGCACCATCGGCCAGCAGCCGTACCGCGAGGGCCTGGTGGTCCAGGAGGAGCAGGAGCCGTTCTGGGGCTGGACGCCGTACGGCGGGTACGTCGAGCTGAGCGCCCGGGCCGAGATCAGTCCGCGGTCGATGGTGTCGCTGTGGATGGTCGGGCTCGAGGACCAGCCGGAGCGGTGCGGGGAGATCTGCGTGATGGAGGTGTTCGGCGACGCGATCGTGCCGGGCGTGTCCACGGGGGTCGGCATGGGCCTGAAGCAACTGCGTGACCCGATCCTGCCGCAGGACTTCGAGGTCGTGCCGCTGCCGATCGACCTGCGCGACTTCCACAGCTACGCGGTCCAGTGGGTCCCCGGCGAGGCGACGTTCTTCGTCGACGGCGCCCCGATCCGGACTTGCCCGGGCGCCCCGTCCTACCCGATGCAGCTGATGCTCGCCGTCTTCGACTTCCCCGACCGCAGCCTGGGCGACGACGCGCACCTCGTCCCGACCTTCATCATCGACCACATCCGCGGCTGGAACGTCGCGGAGGAGCTCGTCGCCTGACGCTATAGTCGTGCGCATGTTCCTGTGCGCGGGCAACTGGTGGGCCGTCGACTAGACGGTCTGCTTCCGCGTACCCACCCGGCCGTCTCCTGCGAGGCGGCCGTTGTGATCTCTCCTCGTGGGCGGCCCCGCACCCCGAGGATTGCCGATGGCAACAACGTTCCGGACCTGGTCCGGGCTGATCTCCGCGCTCCTGACCGGCTCCGACCTGACCGCCGCGGACACCGCGTGGGCGATGGACCAGCTGGTGCTGGGCGACGTGTCGCCGGCCCAGATCTCCGGCTTCCTGATCGCCTTGCGCGCCAAGGGCGAGACGGCCGACGAGATCACCGGCCTGGCGTCGGTACTGCGTTCGCACGCAGCGCCGGTGCGGATCCGCGGACCGTTCGTCGACATCGTCGGCACGGGCGGCGACCGGACCGGCGCGGTCAACATCTCCACGATGGCTGCGGTCGTCGCGGCCTCCACCGGCGTGACTGTGGTCAAGCACGGCGGACGCGCTGCCTCCTCGTCCGCCGGCGGCTCTGCCGACCTGGTGGAGCACCTGGGCGTGCCGCTCGACCTATCAGCTGACGAGGCCGCGCGGGTCGCCGCCGACGTCGGGCTGACCTACCTGTTCGCTCCACGCTTCAACCCGGCGCTGCGCCACGTGGCCGTCGTACGGCGTGAGCTGGCCGTGCCGACCGCCTTCAACGTGCTCGCACCGCTGCTGAACCCAGCGGACCCGCAGCACCAGCTGGTCGGTGTCGCCAACCCGCAGATGCTGCCGATGCTCGCCGGTGCACTCGCTGCGCAGGGCCGGTCCGCTCTGGTTGCCCGTGGCGACGACGGGCTGGACAAGCTGACCACTACTGGCCTCTCACGCGTCTGGGTCGTGTACGGCGGCCGCGCGTCCGAGGTGGTGTTCGACCCGCGATCGCTTGGGTTGCGGCCGGTGTCGTTGGCTGAGCTGCGAGGTGGTGATGCGGCGTACAACGCACGGGTGCTGCGCGGTCTGGTCGACGGTGAGCGTGGGCCGGTGCGGGACGTCGTACTGCTGAATGCAGCGGCTGCACTGGCCACGCTGGACCTTGGCCAGGGCCTGCTGCTCGAGCAGCTCGCAGACTGTCTGGAGCGGTGCCGGGAGGCTGTGGACAACGGAAAGACTGCGGCAAAGCTGGCTCGCTGGACCAGTCAGTCGCTAGCGTGCCCTTAATGCGTGAGCTGCTCGACGCCGCAAGAGGCGGTGATGAGGACGCCTTCGGACAGCTGGTGGGGCCGTGGCGTGGGGAGCTGCATGCGCACTGCTACCGGATGCTCGGGTCGGACGCCGACGCGGACGACGCCGTCCAGGAGACGCTGGTGCGGGCCTGGAGCGGCCTCGGCAGGTACGAGGACCGCGGTGCGATCCGGGCCTGGCTCTACAAGATCGCCACGAACCGCTGCCTCACGCTGATCGCCAAGCGCGGGAAGCGGGAGCTGCCGACCGACCTGAACGCGTCCTTCGAGGCGGAGTGGCTGGAGCCGTACCCGTCGCGCCGATTGGACTGGACCGCACGTCTGAGTCCGGAGGCGCGAGTCATGGCGCTGGAGTCGGTCGAGCTGGCGTTCGTGGCGTCGCTGCAGCACCTGTCCGCGCTACAGCGTGCTGTCTTGCTGCTGCGCGACGTACTGGCGTTTGCTGCGCGTGAGGTGGCCGAGTTGCTCGGAACGTCGGTTGCTGCGGTCAACAGCGCGCTGCAGCGGGCGCGCGCCGTGCTGGCTTCGCTGCAGCCCAGTCAGCAGGAGACACTGCGGGAGCTGGGTGAGTCCGCCGAGCGTGACCTGGTACGCCGGTACGTAGCCGCGTGGGAAGCCGGTGACGTCAACGCGATCGTGGCGATGCTGGCCGACGACGCGAAGTACTCGATGCCGCCGCTGATGCAGTGGTTCTCCGGGCGGGCCGGGATCCGGCGGTTCCTGCTGGACGGGCCGCTGCGGGAGAAGTGGCGGTTCCTGCCGGTCCGGGCGAACGGGCAGCTCGCGTTCGGGACGTACCTGTGGGACCACGACCGGTACGTGCCGGGCGGGCTGGACGTGATCTTCGTCCGCGGGTCGGAGATCGTCGAGGTGGTGTCCTTCCTGGACGCGGACTTCGCGTCCTTCGGGCTGCCCGACGAGCTGCCGCGATGAGTTTCCTCGAGGTGCCGGGGTTGTAGGTGTGACAACCCCTTCGAAAGGACTCGAGGATGACGAACGAGCAGGAAGTCCGCACGCTGATCGAGAACTGGGTCACCGCGGTGCACGCCGGCGACCTGGACACGGTGCTCGCCGACCACTCGCCGGACATCGTGATGTTCGACGTGCCCCCGCCGTACGACGGGGTGCGCGGTGTCGACGCCTACCGCGCGACGTGGCCGGGGTTCTTCGAGTGGCAGGCCTCGGGTGCGTCGTTCGCCCTGGACTCGCTGGAGGTGACCGCGGGCTCGGACGTCGCCTTCGCGTTCGCCCTCCTGCGCTGCGGCACGCCCGCCGAGTTCGAGGCCGAGCCTGCGCTGCGCCTGCGGCTGACGATCGGCCTCCGCCGCGAGAACGGCCGCTGGACCGTCACGCACGAACACCACTCGTTCCCCATGAAATGAACCAGTTAGGCCAGTTGGGGTCTTAGGATGCGGGGGTGGTGGAGCGGTCGGCGGGTGAGGTTGCCTACGGGCGACTGACGGGCGGGCTTCGGCGTGGGGTTTATGCGCCGGGGAGCCGGCTGCCGGGTGAACGTGGGCTGGCCGAGCAGTTGGGGGTCAGCCGGGCGACCCTGCGGCAGGCCTTGGTGCGGCTCGCCGACGAAGGGCTGCTGGAGCGGTCCGCTCAGCGTGGCTGGTTCGTGCCGGAGAAGGTCGTCGGTACGCCGCCGAGCGTGCTGCAGAGCTTCACCGAGATGGCCCGTGCCCGCGGACTGCGGCCGACGTCTCGCATTCTCGACGTACGGGAGCGGCAGGCGAGTCTCGACGAGGCGGAGCTACTCGGCATCGCCCCCGCTGCGCCGGTGCTGCGGGTCTATCGGCTGCGCGGGATGAACGAGATGCCGATCTGCCTCGACGACTCCGTGCTCATCGCGGACCGAGCCCGTGCACTCGCCGACGTCGACCTGACCGACCGCTCGCTGTACCAGGCGCTCGAGGAGACCTGCGGCATCGTGGTGGCCCGCAGTGCCTACACACTGCAGGCCTTAGGCGCCGGACCGGAGCAGGCCGACCTGCTCGGCCTCACCGCCGACGCTCCGGTCCTCGTCGGCCAGGAGGTCACCTACGACACGGCTGGCCTGCCCGTACTGATCAGCCGTACGACGTACCGCGGCGATGCCTACCGCTTCCAGGCGGACCTGTTCCGTCCCGGCGTCTAGGTCCGGAGCAAGTCGGCCGCAGGCATCGTCGCCCGCAGCTCCTCGATCACCTCCGGCGTCAGCGCGACCCCTGCCTCAGCCATCGCATCCAGCACTGCACCAGCAACCGGCGGCAGCGACGTCACGACCGGCCTTGTCCCCGGTAGCTCGACCTGCAACGCCCGGACGAGCTCCTCTGCAAGCGGCGACGCCTCCGCCGTCAGCACTGACCCCGACAACGCCACCGGTACGGCGTCCACGCCAGGCGTGAACCCAATCCGGACAGCCGCCGTCCTCGCGTACTCGGCCAAGTGAGCCGCCTGAGTCCGCACGATCTCGACGGCCACGGCATCACCAGCAGCCGCCAGGCCGTGCACTACCCGGGCGGCCTGGGCCTTGTCCTGCCACGGCCGCGACCCGACTCGCTGGGTGAAGGCGTGCCGCAGTTGCTCGACGTCGTCGTACCCGTAGAGCTGCAGCAACGACGCAGTCAGCGCAGTCTCCGGCCCCAGACCGAGCGCGTGCCGGTAGACGGCGTGCAGCGCGCGGTCGCCCATGCCACCTGCGCCCAGCGGCTCCAGGATCCACCAGCTTGCACTCCACTCGCGCTGCGTGGGTCCTCGTCCGGCAACAGCGGGCCCCGTCCCGGCCACGACGGCCACGCCGACCCCAGACGGCTCGATGCAACGGATCGGGGCGAAGCCGTCGTTCAGAATCGACACCTGCCGCAAGCCCGGCAGCCGGGACGACAAGGTCTCCACCCAGAACGCGTGGTCCTCCGGCCAGTCCACACCGGCCAGCCGGAACGCTGCGCCGGCGATGTCGCCCATCGACTCACCCGCGGCCTGCTCGACGGCATCGACGACGGAGTCCACTGCCTCCTCAGGCCGCGAGGCGCCGTAGATGTCGCCGATACCGGACCGAGCTGCTCCGCAGACCTTCCCGCTGCTCATGCAGAGGATGGCCGCGGTCTTACTGTTGCCGGCGTCGACCCCGAGGTACATCACCTACGGGACCAACCGCGCCGGCAGGTGGGCCGCGTGTGCGTGTGCCATCTCCAGGTAGAGCGCCTCCGCCGTGGGCAGCGACGGCACCAGCGGGTGCGCGGCCAGCGCCCGGACCGCGTCTCGGCTGTCGCCCTCCCACGCCGCGTGCGCCGCGAGTACCTGGTGCTCGGCCAACGCCTTCACGAGACCCGCCACCGAGTGATCGAGGGCCGGCTGCGGGATCGGCGTGAACGCGCTCGCATCCACCCGAGTCGGGACCTCGACGACGACGTCCTCGTCGAACCCGGGCAACGCGCCACCGGCGTTCGGCAGGTTCACCGGCAAGACGTCGCCAGTGTCGTTGAAATGCGCGTGCATCGCGTCGATCGCCAGCTCCAACTCGTGGATCCCACCCCGCGATCGCGCCTGGTCGAGCACGGGATCGTCGGAGCGGGACTGCTCGGTGTAGTGCTCCCAATAGCCGGGTACGGCGTTCAGGATCACCTCGGCGCGGACCTTCGGATCGGCCTGCATGCGCCGCAGCATGTCGTCGCGGAAGTAGTAGTACTTGAAGTACTCCGACGGCACGCGCCCCATCGTCACGGCGAGCCGCAGCAGCCGACGCTGGTCCTCGTCCAACTCCTTGTCGCGCGCCTCGAGTCCTTCGCGCAGCAGCGGGATGACGTCCTGGCCGTCGTACTCGTTGAAGGTGCTCCAGCACAGGTGGTTGATGCCGGCCATGGTGACGTTCAGCTTCTCCGGGTCGAGTCCGGCGGCGCGAGCGACGTACTCCGGGAAGATGATCGGGCCCTCGCACAGCGACACGGTCGGGATGTCGGTGTACGACGTCATCGCCTGCGCGACGATGTTGACCGGGTTGGTGTAGTTGAAGATCTTCACCTGTGGACAGACCGCCGCGATGTCCGCCGCGACCTCCTTCATCACGGCGACAGACCGCAGCGCCATGAAGAACCCACCGGGGCCCTGGGTCTCCTGCCCGATCACCCCGTGTTTCAACGGGATCCGCTCGTCCAGAGCGCGCGCGGCGAAGCCACCCGGGCGGAAGCTGGACAGCAGCGCGTCACAGTCCCGCAGGCCTTCGCGGCGGTCGGTCGTGGCGGTCACCGTGATGTCGACGCCCGCGGCCTTGGCCATCCGCTCGGCCAGCTCGCGGATCAGCGCGAGCCGGTCGGCGTCGAGGTCGATCAGCACGACCTCCGAGCCGGCGAACCGCTCGCCCTTGTGCATGAACGACGCCATGGTGCCCGCGGCGCGGGTGGAGCCACCGCCCAGGTAGGCGAGTTTGATGCGCGACAAAGCAATCTCTCCTCAGGTCGTGGTCTCGTCGACGAAGAGCGCGGGATCGGGGCACTCGTGCACGATGGTGGCCGGCCACTGCGCGTCGTACCGGCGGGCCGCGCGGAGCCGGGCGACGGCCGTCCGCTTGTCGTTGCCGTGCGCAACCAAGACGGCCGACCGGGAATGGCGGGCAATGGTTTCGATGCCGACAGTGACGCCGTACGACGGGACTTGGTCGAGGGAGGCCAAGGTCGGGAAGGTCGCCAGGTTGTCGCGGCGGAGCGGCTCGGTCAGCTGGGCGACCCGGGATCGGGAGTGGCGGTCGCTACCTGCTGCGTTGAAGGCGATGTGCCCGTCGGACCCACCCGAGGCCAGGATGAACAGGTCGACGCCACCGGCTGCCTCCAGGCGGCGGTCGTAGTCCTCGGGGTCCTGCGGATCAGGCACCCAGACATGCTCGGGCCGGATGCCGCAGCCGGGCCCGGCCGCGGCTGACAACGGCTCGACGATCCACTCGCGTGCGAACCGGCGGCAACTGTGCGGGAGAGCGGGCGCGATGTACGCGAAGCCTTGGCCGGACGGCTCGACGTACTCGTCCATCATCGCGATGACCAGGCCGGACAAGTCCGATCCGCGGCTCCGGACGAGGGCCGCGAGTGCCGTGTAGGTGCTGACCGGGCTGCGGCCGCCGGGACAGCCGAGCACGTAGGGCCGGCCGGCGCCACGCGCCGCGTCGATTCCGTCGGCGATCCGCTCCGCCAGCGCGAGACCGAGCTCGGTAGGCGTCGGGAAGACGGTGACGCGCATGCGCTCCCTTCCACTCGACCATCTAGACCTGATGAACCTATCTGGTTCAACTGGTCTACAGCAAGGGTCAGACCGCCTGGCGGAGGATGGTCTCGGCCACCAGGTCAGGACAGCGGAGGCTCGGGTAGTGGTCGGCGCCGGGCAGCCAGATGAAGTCGGCGTTGGGGATCCGGGCCGCGGTCGCGCCGGCCACGGCCGCGAGGATCGACCGATCCTTGTCGCCGACCATCACGACGGTCGGCGCCTGGATCTCGTGCAGCCGGTCGTAGACAGGCCGGCCCTTCCGCAGGAAGTCGCCCTGGTCGAACCACGCCGGTACGGCGGCCTCCAGCTGAGCAACCACCGCCTCGTCGGCTCCGGCGGCCGCCCACAGCCGCAGCCCAAGCTGCACGGCCCCGGCCACGTCCCGCTTCTCCGCGAGCGCTTCGAATTCCGCATCGACCTCCGGATCTTCAGGCATCGGAAACCCGCTGACGCCCGGACACAGCAGCACCAGCGCCCGCACCCGCGCCGGCTCGTCCAACGCCAAACTCAGCGCCGTATCCCCGCCCAGGCTGCACCCGACCAGCACGACCTCCTCGAGCCCCAGCTGATCGAGCACACTCACCAAGTCCCCGACCAACGAGAACTCACCCGTCGGCGGAGCGGATCGCCCGTACCCGCGGACGTCGTACCGCACCACCCGATGCCGCTCCACCAACCGCGGCATCACCGGATCCCACCCCCGCGAATCCCCGAGCCCTGAGTGCAGCAGAACCACTGGCACCCCCGGCCCAGCCACATGCTCAGCCCAAACCTCACCACCCCGAACCGGAACCCGCATCTCCATCCCCCCACCCTCCCACGACCACCCGCAGACGACCCTGCGCTCAGCCGTCTTCGTTGCGGGTTGGTTCTAGGCGCGCGGTTGCAGGTGGCTGCGGTAGGTGAGGAGGCCTTCGACTCCGCGCAGGAAGGTTTCGGTGATGGGTTTCGGATCGGTCAGGCAACCGGCGGTCATGGCGCCGTCTCGGAGCATGATGAAGTGCCGCGCGGCGGGTTCCGGGTCGGGCTTTCCGGTGTCCGTGAAGAGCTCGGTGATCGTGGCCAGGAACCACTGCCGGTGCCTGAGAACCGCTTGGTGGACCGGATGAGTCGGGTCGGGGTACTCCGCGGCGGCGTTGAGGAACGCGCAGCCCCGGAAGCCGGGGCGCTGGATGTCGTCGGCGATGAACCGGCCGACAGTTCGTATGACGTCGTCGGGGGATGCGTCCTCAGTCCGGGCCGCGTCCACCCGTGCGCGGATCGCCTCGTCGGCTTGTGTCAGGTAGGCGACGACGAGGTCGTCCTTGCTCGGGAAGTGCCTGTACAGCGTGGCGCGCGTCACCGGTGCGGCAGCGATCACGCGATCGATGCCGACCGCGTGCAGGCCTTCGGCATAGAAGAGTTCACTAGCCGTCTTGAGCAGCCGATACCGCGCTTCCGACATCCGCTTTCCTCCCTCGAAGTACTGCGTCGAGGCTAGCAGACAGAACGATCGGTCTTGACAATCGCCGACCAGCTTGCGCAAGATCAGGTGTACCGATCGTTCTGTCTCCCAGTTCGGCGCCGCCGGGCGGGATCACCCACCGCTTCACCATCGAGAGAGGGACCTGATGTCCGGATCCATCGTCGCCGGCGACATAGCTGATGCCACCAGCGCGGCACAAGGCCTGCGGAACCTGTACTACGCCCGCTTCGGATTCGCCGTCGTCTGGGCGGGCCTGCTCGCCCTGACCGCTTCGACGCTCAACCCGGCGAGCATCGCCCTGCTGGTGATCTACCCGCTCTTCGACGTCGCCGCGGCCGTGATCGACTTCCGCTCTTCGGGAGCCGACCGTCCGAGAGTGCCGCTGTACGTCAACATGGCGGTGAGTCTGCTCGCCGCCGTCGGGTTGGCCGTCGCCGTCACCTCCGGCATTCCCGATGTCCTACGGGTGTGGGGCGTTTGGGCCATCACCGCAGGCATCGTTCAACTGATCGTCGCGATCTTGCGCCACCGGCTCGGCGGCCAGTGGGCGATGATCCTCAGCGGCGGAATCTCCACCCTCGCCGGCACCAGCTTCATCCTGCAGGCCGCCGACGCGAAGCCGTCGCTCACCACCCTCGCCGGGTACGCGACGCTGGGCGGCATCTTCTTCCTGATCTCAGCGATCCGCCTCCACCGCCGCGCCACGACCAAGTAACAAGCAGCCACCTGCGACCGGCAGCCGGCGGGGTGAGCGGTCAGCGGCTTCCGAAGGTCTCCAGGAGGGTTTGACGTTCGGCATCGGTGAGGTTGGTGTGGACGAGTTTGCTGCCCATGCCGTGGAAGCGCTCGCCCAGGCGATCGAGGTCCCCTTGCTCGGTGACGACGAACAGGGCGGAGGTCCCCTCGGTCACTTCGGTGCGGATCCGCTCGAGGTCTTCCTTCCTGATGCCGACGTCCTCGGTCGCCTTGCTGATCGCGCCGATCGCGGCACCGACGACGCCACCGATGATCGGCACGAAGAAGAGCGCTCCGAGCAACACACCCCAGAACGCACCCCACCCGGTGCCTCGCCAGGTCTCCTCGTGGCTCTGGTGCGTCGCCGGCTTGGACTCCCCTTTCGGCCAGCTGACCACCGCATGGTCGAGGATCTTCACCAGCCCGTCGGCCTGAGCATCCCGCAGCACCCGCACGGCCCGGTCGGCGCCGTCCGGATCATCGAACTTCCACACCGTGAACGCGGTCATGCCACCGCTCCTCCACCTCGAGGCCTCGGCGCAGCCTTTCGATCCCAACCAGCAGGGGGCGTACGCCGACGACCGGTTGTCCGTCCGCCGGAACCAATCACAGAACTCCCAGGCCCCGGGCACCTCATCCCCTCGGGATGAGCCGATCGCGAGCCCGGCCAGGGAGCGTGGATGCGGGGTGGCGTGTCGTTCCCGCCCGGGCGGGCCGGCGTTCGGTCCGACATGTCCTGACAGACAGAGAGGGGTCGCTGCAGATGGGCGAGTTGGTGACGTACCAGGATGGAGAGCCGTTCCCGGGGGTTGTGGGCCGGACCAGCGACGAGTCGAGTCCGGCGTGGCCGACACCGCCACGAGCGCGCGACGGAGCGCCGAACGTACTGATGTTCGTCCTCGACGACGTCGGCTTCGGACAGCTGTCGTGCTTCGGAGGACTGGTGGACACGCCGGTGCTGGACCGGCTGGCGGACAACGGCCTGCGCTACACCAACATGCACACCACGGCGCTCTGCTCACCGTCGCGCGGAGCCATCCTCACCGGGCGGAACCACCACTCGCTGGGGCTGGCCACCATCGCCGAGACGTCCACCGGCTACCCGGGCTACAACGCGATTCTGCCGTTCGACAAGGGAATGCTCAGCGAGATGCTGAGGCCGCAGGGCTACAACACCTTCCTGGTCGGCAAGTGGCACCTGTCTCCACCCGAGCACGAGACGCCGGCCGGTCCGTACGACCGCTGGCCGCTCGGCCGAGGCTTCGAGCGGTTCTACGGCTTCCTCGGCGGAGACACCAACCAGTGGTACCCCGAGCTCGTCTACGACAACCACTCGGTCGAACCGCCCGCGCGTCCCGAGGACGGGTACCACCTGAGCAGCGATCTGGCCGACAAGGCGATCGAGTTCGTCAAGGACGCGTACGTCAACGCCCCGGACAAGCCGTTCTTCCTGCACTACTGCACCGGCGCCGGGCACGCGCCGCACCATGTGCCGAAGGAGTGGGCGGACAAGTACAAAGGCAAGTTCGACGCGGGCTGGGACGAGTACCGCACGGTCGTCCACGCGCGTCAACTGGAGCTGGGCGTCCTCCCGCCCGGCACCCGGCTGTCCGCGCACGACCCCGACGTACCCGAGTGGGAGACCCTGCCGGAGAGTGCGAAACGTGTCTACGCGCGAATGATGGAGGTGTACGCCGGCTTCCTCAGCTACACCGACCACCAGTTCGGGCGAGTGATCGACTTCCTCGAGGAGATCGGCGAGCTGGACAATACGCTCTTCGTGATGATCTCCGACAACGGCGCCAGCTCGGAGGGCGGACCGGTCGGTTCGCTGAACGAGATGATGTTCTTCAACAACGTGCCCGAGTCGATGGAGGAGAACCTCGAACGGATCGAGGAGATCGGCGGCCCGAACGTCTTCAACCACTACCCCTGGGGCTGGACGAACGCCGGCAACACCCCCTTCCGGCGCTGGAAGCGCGAGACCTATCGCGGCGGCACCAGCGACCCATGCATCGTGTCCTGGCCCGACGGGATCTCCGCTCGCGGCGAGCTTCGGACGCAGTACGCCCACATCATCGACCTGGTCCCGACGGTGCTGGACGCGCTCGGCCTGACCCCGCCGAAGGAGATCCGCGGGGTCACCCAGGCGCCGATCGAGGGCGTGAGTTTCGCGCACACCTTCGACGATTCCGACGTCGGCACCCGGCACCACACGCAGTACTTCGAGATGTTCGGCCACCGCGCGATCTACCACGACGGCTGGCGCGCGGTCTGCCCGTGGCCGGGCCCGAACTTCACCGAGGCGGCGCAGAAGAACCGCCACTACGGAGACCCCATCGACGCCACGATCCTCGCCGATCTCGAGGCGAACGACTGGGAACTGTACGACCTGAGCAACGACTACGCGGAGACCGAGAACCTGGCCGCCGAGCATCGCGACAAGGTGATCGACATGGTCGGCCGCTGGTGGGCCGAGGCCGGCAAGTACGGCGTGATGCCGCTCGACGGCTCGATGCTCCAGCGAGTGAACGTCGAGCGACCGACCATCGGCAAGCCACGCGAGACCTTCGTCTACTACCCCGGCGGCGCGCCGGTGCCGTTCTCAGCGGCGCCGAAGGTCTACAACCGCGCGTTCAGCATCACGGCCGACGTGCAGGTCCCGGACGACGGTGCTGAGGGAGTGCTGGTGGCGCATGGCGGCCGCGTCGGCGGCTACTGCCTGTTCGTGAAGGACGACAAGCTGCACTTCGCCTACAACTTCCTCGGCCGGGATCTCTTCATGGTCGTCTCCGACGTCGACGTACCCCACGGCGATGTCTCGTTGCGCTACGAGTTCGAACCGACGGGCAAACCAGACTTCAAGGCCGGGAAGGGAGTGCCCGCCCAAGGCCAGCTCTACATCGACGGCCAGCTGGTCGGCGCCGTCGAGATGCCGCACTCCGTACCCAACATCTTCAGCACCGAGGGCCTCACCTGCGGCCGGGACAGCGGAAGCCGGGTCGCCCACGACTACTACCAGGACGACTTCCCCTTCACCGGCACCCTCAAGCGCGTCGCCATCGACCTCTCCGGAGACCTCATCGTCGACACCACCACCGACCTGAAGGTCGCCATGGCCCGCCAGTAGAGAGGATTGTGGCCCGGCTTCATCCGGTCCGGGGGATGCTGCGGTGGATCGTTCGCGCGGAGGGTTGGGCGCATGACGACCTCCCGAGATGCCAGCGTCACTGTCCGCGACCAGCACAAGGACGCCCTTGCGTCGATGCCGTTCTCCGACGAGCAGGACGTCGAGGACGCGAACCGTGGCCTCGTCGTACCGATCGAGGAGGCGGTCGTCGGCGCGGACGGAACCGTGTTGTGGGACAACTCGACGTACGACTTCCTGGCGGGCGACTGCCCGGACACGGTGCATCCGAGCCTGTGGCGACAGTCGCAACTGGCTGCGATCGACGGGCTCTTCGAGGTCGTACCCGGCATCTACCAGGTTCGCGGGATGGACCTGTCGAACACCACTCTCGTCGAAGGCGAGGAGGGCATCGTCGTTTCGACACGCTGCTGTCGGTGGAGACCGGCGCGGCCGCGCTCGCGCTGTACCGCAAGCACCGTGGCGACCGGCCCGTGAAAGCCGTGGTGATCACGCACTCCCATGTCGACCACTTCGGGGGCGTCAAGGGCTTCGTCTCCCAGGACGAGGTCGATGCCGGGCAGGTTCGGATCTTCGCTCCCGAGGGCTTCATCGAGCACGCGGTCGCCGAGAACGTCTACGCCGGTACGGCGATGAACCGGCGGGCGGCGTACATGTACGGCGCGGCACTGGCCCGCGGACCACAGGGCGGAGTCGGCGCCGGGCTCGGCCAGACCGTCTCGATCGGCGCGGTCTCTCTGACGGAGCCGACGGACCTGGTCACGACGACCGGCTACGAGACAACCGTCGACGGCGTCCGCATGGTCTTCCAGATGGCTCCCGACACCGAGGCGCCGTCGGAATTCCTGATCTACCTGCCCGACTTCAAGGCGTTGTGTGCTGCCGAGGACGCCACGCACAACCTGCACAACCTGCTGACCTTGCGTGGCGCGGTGGTCCGCGACTCGCACCGGTGGTCGCAGTACCTGACCGAGACCATCGATCTGTTCGGCGGCGACGTCGAGGTCGTCTTCGCCTCTCACCACTGGCCGACGTGGGGCGACCAGCGGGTGGTCGAGTTCCTCTCGCTCCAGCGCGACCTCTACGCCTACTTGCACGACCAGACGCTGCGCATGCTGAACAAGGGGCTCGTCGGACCGGAGATCGCCGAGGCGATGGTGCTGCCGCCGGCGCTCGAGAGGGCCTGGAGCACGCATGGGTACTACGGCTCGGTGAGCCACAACGTGAAGGCGATCTACCAGCGCTACCTCGGCTGGTTCGACGGCAATCCGGCGCATCTGTGGGAGCACCCGCCGGTCGAGCGGGCGAAGCGGTACGTAGATCTCGCCGGCGGTATCGACGCCACGGTCGCGGCCGCCCGGATCGCCTTTGACGCCGGTGACTTCCGGTGGGCCGCGGAGGTCGCCAACCACGCCGTGTTCGCACAGCCTGACCACGCCGCGGCGCGCGAGGTGCTGGCCGACACCTACGAGCAGCTCGGCTACGGCTCGGAGAACGGCACCTGGCGCGACTTCTACCTGTCCGGCGCCACGGAGCTCCGCCACGGCCAGTTCGGTACGCCGACCGAGACGGCGGCTCCCGATGTCATCGGGCAACTCACTCCGGCGATGCTGTTCGACGCCATCGCCATCCAGGTCAACGGGCCGAAGGCGTGGGACGAGAAGCTCACGATCGACGTAGCACTGACAGACACAGGCGAGCAGTACCGACTGCGGCTGGCAAATGGTGTCCTCACGTACAGCGGCCGGCCACAGCGGGGCGACGCCGACGCGACGCTGACGACCACCAAACGGGCCCTGCCTGCGCTGGCACTGGGCGGCCTGACCGCCGACGCCCTCGCTGCCGCAGGCCTCGAGCTAACCGGCGACGCCGGCGCCCTCGCCCGGCTCACCGCAGCACTGGACCCAGGCGACAAGAACTTCCCCATCGTCACGCCATAGCCACAGACTTCTCGAGCGGAGGGTGTGGGATTCGAACCCACGATGACGGTCACCCGCCATACCGGTTTTCAAGGCCAAGGTGCTCGGAACGCCCCATTGTGGCGCTGACCTGCATCAACGCTGGCTGATGACGATCCGCCGGTCGGCACCATTGCACGCATTCTGCACAGTTCGACAAACCGACCCCTTCCAGCCTGTCGCGTCAACCGGCGGCCGACGACGACCGATTCACCGGGTGTGGTACGAGGAGACCCGGCGCAGCGAGGGTCGGTAGCGAGTCCAGCCACTCTGCGAGCTCCCCGGGACGCCGGGGCACGTAGGTTCCGATGGGCTGCAGCTCTTTCGAACTCAACAGAGCGTGGCGCACCGCCTTATCTGGGAACACCGCCTCGCAGTACGCGTACGCCACCGAAACAGCATCGATGTCGACGATGTCGTTCACGGTCCACCTGTGCTGCGGATCCTTGTGATACCTGGTCTTCACGCTCACCGCGACCTGAGTGTGGGGCATCGCCCCCATGAACCGTCGCAACTCGTCGTCGGGCGGATCGAAGCTAGGCAAGCCCGCCTTCTGACGCTCGATCCGCATGCGGGTGTACATTTCGATCCACTCGTGCACGAACTCGCGAGCAGCGATGACGTCGCGAAGTCGGCCGCGACGCCACTTCGGATCCTTGTTCAACACCCGTTCGGTGTCCTGCTCCCATGCGAGCCGACTCCTCTGACCTTCAGCGGCCACCTCCGGCTGGAAGGCGGGATCGGCCTGGAGCTGCTTGAGGTCCTCATCGGACGGACCGCGCAGCATGCGGCGCTCCATCTCGTAATTCATCCTGGCCATCAGACTGTCGAACTCGGCGTCGGACATCTGGGCACGGACCGCGTCGGAGGTGTCGCCACCGTTCTGGTTCACGATTTTCAGCCCGCCGACCATTCCAAACGCGTGTCCGAATGTCGACCGCACAAGCGCAACACTCCGATCAGAGATGTCCTCACCCAGGATCTTCGCCATGCCCGCTTCGATCTCGAGTTCTGCGATCAGCGTGCGCCCAGCCAAGTAGCCGTAGTCGGACAGCGTCTCAAGCATGTCGGCGATGTTGCCGCGCTGCTTGGGGTCGGTGATCTGCGCGATCTCCCAGAGGTGCTCGCCGCTGAGCGGGAACATGGCGCGCCTCTCGAGTTTCGCACGCAGCGCCGCCCGGTACAGCTGGAGGTACTCAGCCGACACCTTCGTGTCGCCCCGCAATGCGCGCGCCATCCGGATGACCACGTGCAGGTCCAGGTACACCAGCGGGATACGCGGGCGCATCACATTTGCCCACACGAGTTCCTCGGCCATTGGGACCTTCAAGCCGATGTTCACACCTTTCGCCTTCCTGTGTCAGACGGATCAAGTGTGCACCGGGGGGCCGACATCCGCCTTGCGGTTTTCACCGGGCTTGCAGGCTCGATGCTGCCAACTGCTCCGCCTCGTCGTGCGGGAGCGTGCCGTTCGGGGCGCGTCATCGCGCCGGCTCCACGGGTCAGGGCCGATCGCTCCGGAGGTGCTCAGTCGCCCCGGAGCTTGGCCTCGATCCGGTCCATCGCCTGGTCCTCCTCGCCGTCCAGGCACTTGGCGTAGACCCTCATCAGGACTTCGAGCGAGTGCCCCGCCCAGTCGGCGACGCGTTGCGGATCGACCCCGCTCGCCAACCAGGTGGACACCGCCGCGTGTCGAAGGTCGTACGGGCGCTCGGCGAGTCGTGAGGTTCGGGCCACCTCGATACCGAAGGCGGCGACCCGTGCGGCCTTCCACATCGCCTGGTACGTCTTGCCCGGCAGGGCTCCGCCTCGCTGACCCCAGAACAACAACCCGTCCTTGGTCGTGCCGAACCTGTTGAGGTGGTCGTGAAGGATCTCGGTCAGCTCGGGTGGGCATGGAGCCCACCGGCCGGCGCCCTGCTCGCGGTGCTTCAGCCCTCGCTGGTCGCGGTCCTCTCCACTGTCAGTCCAGGCGCTGCCCGCGAACGGATTCGACCCCGTCAAGTACAGCTTCCCGCGTCCCTCGTCCGGGATGTGCAGGTTGGCCTTCGTCAGGTCAACCGCCTCGCCGGGACGCAGCGCCGAGTAGTACATACAGGCGAAGAACGCCACCATCCGTGGCCCGCTGCCAGGTAGCTGACCCACGGCCGTCAGCAGCGCCCTGGCCTGCTGCGGATTCGGTACCGTCGCCGGGTCCACTACGTCCGTGTTGTGGACCTTCGGTCGTGCCCACTTGATGGTCGTGATCGGGTTCACCGTGAGGTGTTTCTTCTCTACGGCGAACTCGCACAGGTTCCACAGAACGGCCCGCCGGCGGGCCGTGTAGGTGGTTGATGCGGCCTTGCCGTCCAGCTTGCTTCCGACCGCGTCCAGGGCAGCGCGGATCGTGTCTGGCTTGGCAAGATCTGAGAGCGGTTTGCTGCTTGCAGCAGCCCACTTCAGAAGTGCTCGTACGTCGTCGGGAGCCGATTCGCGCTGGGCACTGTTGAATGCCCACTTGTGTAGCGCCATCCGGAGCGCCTTGGCGTCCGCACCTGTCTTGCGCCCCTTCAGCATCACGGGGGCGACAGCCACCAAAGCGTCGGCGATGCTGCGACGGCTGTTCGCCGCCGCCCGCGGCCACTTCATGTCCACGTACTCGCAGGCGAACTCGTAGAACGTCACCTTATTCAGCGCACGAGCTTCGGAGATCGGCCGCCCGGTGTCGGTGTAGAACGCCTCGCCGCGACCGACCGCGCTGACCAGCTTGGACCGTTCGTTCTTGGCGAGAGTCTTGTTCGAGCGGGTCAGGCTGAACGGTTCCTTAGCGACCCTCCAGCGGACGGTGTAACTCTGTTTGCCTTTGGCAAGCTTGTTGACCTGGAGTTCGTCGGAGATCCGCACATCGAAGGTTGTTTCCATCAGGCGGCCTCCTCCAGGCTGTCGAGCCAGCGTTCGAGTTCGTCGCGGCGGATGCGGATCTCGCCGTTGGGCAGCTTGATGCACGTCGGGGCGACGCCCTTGGTTCGCCACTCGTAGAAGGTGGATCTGGAGATGCCGAGTTCAGCGCAGACTTCGGGGATCGTCAGGCGGGTACGGATGGTGGTCGGCGTTGTCATCGGGGTGCTCCTTGGGAGGCGACGAGAGAGGGATTCGCTCATGGAGGGGGACAGCGGGGACAGCAGGGTTGGGGACTGTCCCCCTGGTTCGGAGGTAAAACCGCAGGTCAGAGCGTCGAGGGGGACAGGGGGACAGCGGGGACAGCTCATGGGAGACCGCCTGTCCCCGGTTCTGGCGGTGCGGTGTACCCGCCGTTGCCGACGCGGACCAGGTGGCCGGCTTCGGCCATCCGTGAGCAGGTTCGCTTGGTGTTGTCGTGGGCGGTTCCGGTGGCGTCGGCGATCTCCTTCGGGGTGGCGCCTTGGTGGCCTCGGACGTAGCGAAGGATCACTGCCCGGGTGTCGTGCAGGGTGTGGTCGAGGGCGGGTCCGTCGAGCAGTGACCAGGTGCCGGTGGGCTGGTCGAATTTCAGTGCTCGTTCGGCTTCTTCCACGTCGCGGCCGGTGGTCTTGAGCACGGCGTCGGCCTCGTGGCGCGAGCGCGCGAGGACGTGGATGGTGTCGGCGGCTCCGGCGATGCCGTTGGTTCCTGACAGTTCCTCCAGGAAGTCGTCGGCGGCCATTTTGCGGGTGTGGTGAACGAGTACGACGGCGATGCCGTATTCGTCGGCGATGGCCTTGGCGAGTCCGGCGGCGCGGTAGTCGTCGCTGTAGGCGTTCGATCCGGCGGGCGTTCCTCGGACCTTGGCGAACACGTCGATGACGACCATGCGGGCGTCGGGGTGGGTGTCGAGCCAGGCGCGGATCATGTCCGCTCCCCCGGCGGACAGGTTGGGGCAGGCGGTGGGCAGGTACAGCCCGGCCGGGGCGGTGGCTCCGTCGAGCACCTTGAGGATGCGGCCTTGCAGGCGGCGCGGGTTGTCCTCTAGTGCGAGGTAGAGCACCGGGCCGGCGGCGCAGTCGATCGCGTGCAGTGCCCGGTATCCGCCCGCCACGGCGACCGCCCAGCCGAGTGCGAGCCACGACTTGCCGACCTTCGGCGCCCCCGCGAGCACCGAGAGTCCTTCCGGGACCAGGCCGGTGATGGCCCAGTTCGGTTCGGGAAAGTCGTGCTGCACGAGCCGGTCGGCGGTCCAGGCGTCAGCGAACGGGTGCAGCGCGCGTACGTTGCTGCCCAACTGGTCGCCGTAGTGGCCGGGGTCGAGCGGGTTGGCGGTCATCAGGCAGCGGCCTCTCGATCGAACAGCGACAAAGGCTCATGGGGCGGGATGGAAGCGACCACGTCGTCGCGCCAGGCGAACGCGAACCGGGGGCAATTCGCACAGGTGACGTGCGTGCAGCCGTGCAGCGGCGGTTCGTACCGGGCGGCGAACGACCACGCCATCGAGTCGGCGGAGGCGAGGCGCTGACCGTAGCGGCGCAAGCCCAGCACCTTGATGCCGAAACCGTGCAGGCGGCCGACGCCGACCGAGTGGAGCGCGTCCACGATGTCGGCCGCCTCGCCGGTGGCCTGGCGGCGGCACACCGACCCAAGCCCCACCACAGGCGCTGTCGTGAGGTCAACACCGGCTGCGGCGTACAACTCGACGCAGGCCAGGTAGTCGTCAACCTGCCAGCCTTGCACGACAGGAACGAACGGCAGATCGGGGGCGAGGGCGCGCAGGGTGAGGTAGTTGTCCACGGTGCGGCGCTGGTGTTCGGCGATCGACAGGCCGGTCTTGGTGGTGATCCACGGCTCACACATCCAGTCCTGCGGTGCAGCCCACGCCAGCTGTCCGATCTCGTCGCGGTACCGGCGAACCGCCGCCACGTACGCGTCGGGCGTCGGTCCGTGGTCCCAACTGCCATGGGTGTCCAACTCGGTGAACCCACCGGAGTCCAGCGCCCAACCGCAGGCCGCGCGCGGCAGGCTGCGGTATCGGCGCAGCCGCCGATCCGACACGAACAGCGGCACCGGCGACCAGGCGAGCCAGCCCGGCTCGTGCGTGCCCAGGAAGAACTCCACCGCGGTCATCAGGCGGCCACCGCCTGCCCGGCATCGAGGTCGCCGATGCCGGTGATGTCATGGCCGAGTGCTTCGGCGGTGGCGGCGATCAGGTCGCGGGCGGCGGGCGGGGTGACGGCGTTGCCGAGCTGGCGGACGCGTTCGCGTTTGTTGCCGAGTACGACGTAGCCGGGGGTGAAGGCCATGCCGGCGGCGATCTCGTGCGGCTCCAGCATCCGGAACAGGCAGTCCTCGACGGCCGGGGTGGCGTACTCAAGGAGCGACTGATGCCCGGCGGTGGTGAGGGTGCGCAGCGGTTCCCCGGCCGGGGTGGACATCTCGGCACCGCCCGTGTTGTTGCGCATGACGAGGGCGTAGCGGTCGCGGGTGGTGAAGGTGCCGTGCGGGTCGTCGGTGCTGCGGACGCTGGCCGCCGTGGCGTTGCCGTAGTAGGGCATCAGCAGGCCGTGGTGGTTGCCTGCGGCGGCGAACGTGTCAAACACCTGCCCGGTGGTCTTGGCGGTGTTGTTGGCGCGCAGCGGGATCACCAGCCCTTCGCATTCGGTCGCGGTCCGGGTCCGCATCACCTCGGTGACCGGTGTGCCGGTGTCGTTCCAGGTGCCGCCGGCGGGCACCAGCAGGGCGTTTTCGTTGCGGGTCGTCTGGGTCCGCAGCACGGCGGTGACGGGCATGGCCTGTTTGCCGTCGCGGCCTTCCATCGGCACCACCAGCGGCGTCTGTGACAGCGCGGCGATGCGGGCGTGGCGGTCGAGCGCGGCGGCGATCCGCGCCATGGTCTTGGCCGCGAGCGGACGGGCCTTGTCGCCGATCCGCTCGCCGGTCAGGCTCCAGTCGATCGCGGACGCGGCAGGCAGCCAGCCCGGCTCCACAATCTGGTTGCGGCAGGCCACGTTCGGGCAGCGCCACACGTACTGCGCGCGGTAGCGGCCCCACGCCAAGGCGGGTCTCTTCCAGGCCTGCATCGCCCGCACCAGCTGGTCGCAGTCGAGGCAGTACGCCACGGGGCGGGTCCAGCGGTTCAGGTCCGGGCAGCGGGTCTTCTTCAGGTGTGCGACGACGTACATGCGGTCTCGTGACTGCGGGGCGGGCAGGCCGCCGGCCTGGGCGTGCATGCTGTTGAGGTAGACGATGTGCAGGCAGTAGCCGAGCGCGTCGAACCCGGCCCGCCACGACGGCCACAGCACCCACTTCGCCGCGTCCACGACGTTCTCCACGATCACCACCGGGTACCGGTGGTGCTCGGTGAACCGCAGCACGTCCCACATCGTCGCCCGCGACCGTTCGGCGGCCTCGTCGGGCAGGGTCTCGCCGAACAGGTCCGGGGTGGCGTCGATGTTGCGTTTGTGGCCCTTGGCCTGGGAGTGGTTCGTGCACTCCGGGGAGAACCACGCGCCATCGGTGCGCGGGTAGCGGCGCGGATCGACCTGCGACAGGTCGGCGCAGTCGTGGTCGGTGCGCGGGTGGTTCTCCTGGTGGGTCGATACCGCCAGCCGCCAGTGATTCGCGGCCATCCGCACCGTCACGCCGGGGACCTGGATCGCGCCGGTACTCGATCCCCCGGCCCCACAGAACAGGTCGGTCCAACTCATCGCGAAACTCATCAGGCGGCAACCTTCCGGGGTCGCTTCGCACCGGCCCGCAGGCCGGACGTGATCGTCTTGTGGGCTTGGGTTTCGGAGTGCGGCTCGGGACAGGTCGCCGCCAACTGGTGTTCGGCGTCCAACAGGGCGGCGTACACCTCGGCTTCGGTCAGCGCGCCCCCGGCGACCAGACGGCCCAGGTTCTGCGCGGCCATGAACAGCGCGTTGTTGTGCTCGCCCGCGGCGGCGGTGACGACGTGGCGGCACTCGTCAGCGACCGCGGTGTCCAGGTAGGCCGACCGGTGCCCGGCGTGAACGCGCACCGGCGCCACCGGAGCGGGCACTACGGCCGGGACGGTGAGGCGTTCGGTCAGCCACCCGGCCAGCGGCGCGGGGGACACGTCGTGGACCAGGTCGTAGCGGTTGCCTGCGACAACCGACCCGGCGGCCACGACGTACCCGCCGGCGGCACGGGTATCGACCAGCCACCCCAGCCCACGACCCCGGGTGCCGCCGGTGTTGCGCAACTCCACACCTTCGGGTGCGGTGAAGTACAAGTGGAACCCGCCGCGCCCGGTCTGAACGGTGTAGGTGCCGTGCGCACCTGTCGGGAACGGCTGCCCAGCCTCAGCACACAGGTCGGCGAACACGTCGCAGCCATCGGTGATCCCGGGCCGCTGCCACGCAGCCGGCGCGGTCTGCCCGGCCTTGGGCCGGTCCAGGTCGATCACGACCAGGCGGGCCGGTCCGCAGGCGATCGCGACGCCATGGTGGGCGTGGCCGGGCCAGTTCCACCAACGGGTCAGCCGGGCCTCGTCGGTGGTAGCGGCGGTCTCCCACGCCTCGATCGCGGGCACCTTCGCGCCCGGCGCGAGAGGGAACACCGGCCAGCCGCGCCGGGCCGCGTCGAGCGCGACCGACAGGTTCGGCAGGTTCGGGGTCACGGTTCCTCCAATCGATACGGAGCAGGTCAGGTGGTCTCCGGTGGCCGGGCCGGTCCAGGTGCGCGCGGCCCGGCCACCGGGCTTCAGGGGTGGGTCAGAACGGCGGTTCGCCGCTGTCGGGCCGGGTCCACGGGTCGCCGCCAACCGCACCGCCCGCGGCGACGGTGGCGGGCTGGCGGTTGGCGTTGGCCCACGGGTCGTCGGGGTTGCCGCTGGTCTTCGCGGCGCGGGTCGCCTTGGAGACCTTGGCGGTGGCGAACGTCAGCGACGGGCCGATCTCGTCAACCTCCAGGTCGATCGAGGACCGCTTGTCGCCCTCGGGGGTCTCCCAGTTCGACTGCCGCAACCGGCCGGTCGCGATCACCCGCTGGCCACGCTGGAGGGATTCGGCGACGTTCTCGGCGACCTGCCGCCACGCCGTGGCCCGCAGGAACAGCGTGTCGCCGTCCACGTACTCGCCCGCGGCCTTGTCGTAGCGGCGCGGGGTCGAGGCGATGGAGAACCGGGCCAGCGCGGCACCGGAGGTGGTGAAGCGCAGTTCGGGGTCGTCGGTCAGGTTCCCGACGATGGTGATGATGGTTTCGTTGCTCACAGCAATTTCCTTCCTGGGAGGTGGTGTGTCAGGCGGCGTTGGGGCCGATCGGTGCCAGTCCGCGTTCGGCGCGGCGGGCGTTGAGCCGGGTGCGGCTGTCGATGGCGTCGAGCCAGGCGGTGACGACGGCGAGCACGTCGATGAGTTCGGCGCGGGTGTTGTGGCCGGGTCCGTCGTAGGTGAGTGTGTTGGCGAGCTCGCCGACTTCCTCGACCAGGACCGGCAGCCAGCGCGGCGAGTCCGCCGCCAAGGCTTCGATGCTGTTGGCGCCGTGCTTGGCGTGCGCGTTGGCGCGGGCGCGGGTGGCCTCGATGATCAGATCTACGGTGGTCACCGGTGCCACCACCGCACGCGGCCGGCGGCCTTCTCGAACCGGCGCCGGGCCTTGACCGCGTCGCGGGTTTCGTTGTTGTCGGAGTAGCGGTTCAGGTCGGCCAGCGCCTCGTTGTACTCCTCGCGCCGGGTGAGCTTCTTCTTGCTGGTCTTGGTTCTCGCCACGGTCATGGGTCCTCTCGGGTGGTGGGTCAGATGGCGTTGCGTTTGGTGCGTTCGGCGTGGTTCCACAACCGGCGGCCGATCCGCAGGCGGCGGCCGGTGCCTTTGCAGCGGGGGCAGTCGCGCCATGCCTTGCCATTGGGGGCGTGCAACCGGCCGAGTCCCTTGCAGCGCCCGCAGGCCCGGAACGGCCAGATCCGGCAGGTGAGCAGGTAGCCGCCGCCGAACACCACGGCCGCGACGATCAGCACCAGCACGCTTGCGGCGCTGACGAGCGCGGCCAGGGGCACCGTGTGGGCGACGGCGTGGACGGTTTCGACGGGCTGGATCAGCGGCGCGATCACCGGCGGCCCTCACCGTCGCTGGTGTCACTGGCCGTACCGCTGGCACGCTGGGCGGCGTGCCAGGCCTGGGTCTCTTCCCAGACCGCAAGGGCGTCGCCGGTGAGCCAGCCGCGCCGGCCTCGATCGTTGTGGCACCAGCCGAGGGCGCGGTGCAGGCGCATCGGGTCGGTGCGGTAGAGCTGGACCCTGCGCAGCAGCGTTCCACCGTCGTCGGGGGTCGCGATCCAGGCCAGCATCGGGAACCGGTCGTGTGCGGTCTCGGCGGCGGCGAAAGCCTCGGCGTGCCCGAAGCTTGGGATGACGCGCTCGCCGTGTGTGTGGTTGGCGATCCGCAGCACGATCCGGGTGCGGAGCCGCTGGACCAGCGCGGGCGACACGTCGGGCAGGCGGCGGGCGGTGACGGCGGCGGCGAGGTGGATGCCGACGGATTCACCGCGGCCGGCGAGCCAGAACAGCTTGTCTCCGATGTCGCGGCCGGTGCCGTGCGGGTCGTGGGTGAGCCACCAGTCCAGGTTGGGGATGACGACCACGTGCCGGTGCAGTCCCGCGGTCTCGGTGTCGGTGCGGGCCGGGTCGATCCCGGCCGCCTTCAGCGCTGACGGCGGCAGCGCTGTCGCGTCGGCCACGCTGGTCACCTGCCGGGTGGCGCCGGCGGCGGCGAGGTCGGCGTTGAGCGCCTGGAGGTGGTCGTTGCGGCGCTGCATCTCGCGGTGCAGGGCGTCGAGGTCGGCCAGCACCTGCGCGGCGGCGGTGTCGTCGGACAGGCCGTCAGCGATGCCGTGGGCGCGGGTGACGAACCGGTCCGCGAGCAGCCGCATCGCGGCCCATTCGCCGGTGCTGTCGTAGACGTGCAGCCGCGCGCCGGGGTACTTGGCGGCGTGGATCGCCAATCCCCGCACCGTCGTGGTCACTCCGGTCTTGCGGTCGCCGCTGATCAGGACGTGACCGGGCGGCAGGTGCACCAGGTTGCCGTAGTAGTCCAGGCCGATCGGCACGTCGCCGGCACCGAACGCCAACGGGGCGCCGGGCAGCGCCGGCGGGGTCGAGGCGAACCCACCACACACCAATTCCGGTCGCGGAGAGTAACCGCTGAGGTGGTCGCGGAGCGTCTTCCAGGCGGTGGTGAGAGTGCGCATCAGCGGGCTCCTATGGCTATCTGCGGGCCGTTGAGGGGTGGGGTTAGCACTAGCGGTGGTTCGGGGGGTCAAGGGCGCTCCTGAGGCCTGAATTGGGCTGTTTGTGGCATGGCTTCGCGGACCCGTTAGACCTGGTGTCTTCGCAGGTCACGGGTTACTTTCGGTTGCTAGCGGAGGTGCTAGGTCTAGCGGGGCCAGGTGCTAGTGTCGCGGTAACGAAATAGCTTTACCTCGTGGGATCATGGGTTATGGCGTTGACTGTGCCCGTGGATGTTCCGGCCGAGGATCGCAGGGTG
>NZ_JBFAHB010000066.1:0-51068 GCF_040653975.1 Kribbella sp. NPDC050820 | reverse complement strand
GCCGACCCGACGGCGCTCAACCGCACCACCGTCGACCCGGCACTACCTGTCGAAATGCATGCCCTCCCGTCTCGCCGCCACCGCAGACTCACCCATGGCCCAGCCAGACCAGCACACCCGCCATACCAACCACACATCAGTCACAAGAGCCGGATATCCCATGCCATTGTGGGTTCTCCCCTCGTAGACGAGCGGAGAACCCACAGCTCGAACGGATATCCCTTCGAGGGTCAGGCCCCGAGGTGCGGGGTCAGACCTCGGTTTCGTCGTCGTCGGGTTCCTCGTCGGCGTCGGCGAGGGACCACTTCAGCTGGAACTCGACCTCTTCCTCGCTGTCACCGCGTTCGTGCTCGACGCTGATCCTGGCGTTCTTCGGCACCGTGAACCGCTCGCCGGCGATCTGGATCCGGAACGGCTTGCCCGCTTCCAGGGCGTCCGCCAGCCGGCGCAGCTTGGCCGCGAAGTCGGCGACGGAGTAGTCCTTCTCGACATCTCTCTCACTCATGCGGCCCATCCAACCAGCCGACAGGTTCTTCCAGCCATTGACAATAGTTGTACGGCGCGTTAACTATTGCATCATGGTGGAAGATCAGGTCGACCGGTTCTTCGAGGTCCTGGCCGACCCGACCCGGCGGCAGGTGGTGCGGCTGCTCGGTGAGGGTCCGCAACGGGCCGGCCAGCTGGCGGCCGCGACCGGTGCGTCGTCACCCGCGATGAGCCGGCACCTGCGGATCCTGCTGTCCGCCGGGCTGGTCGCCGACGAGCGCGGTCCCGACGACGCGCGGGTGCGGATCTTCCGGCTGAACCCCGAGCCCGTGGTCGCCGTACAGGCCTGGCTGGACCAGGTCCAGGCGCACTGGAGAGACCAGTTGGGCTCGTTCAAGCGACACGTCGAGCAGAAGGAGTCCTGATGACCAAGCCATCGGCATCCGCGTCCGTCGAGGTCGCCACCGACCCGCAGTCCGCGTTCCGGATCTTCACCGAGGAGATCGACCTGTGGTGGGTCCGCGGCCCGATCAACTTCTGGGACTCGGCCCGCGCCACCGCGATGCAGATCGAGCCGGGCGTCGGCGGCCGCATCCTCGAGGTCTACTCGCTCCCGGACGACGTACTCGAACTCGGCACGATCACCGACTGGGAGCCGGGCGCGCTGATGGCGTACCGCAGTTCGGTCGACGACACCGAGACCCGGATCACCTTCGACGAACTCGACGGCGGTACGCGCGTCACCGTCGTACAGACGCTGGTCCAGGGTGGCGAGAAGGCGTTCTACTTCTGGGCGAACATCCTGCACTGGGTGCCGCAGTGGTTCGAGCGCCGCAACGCGCCGGAGGCCCAGCGCGAGCTCGACCGCCTCTCGATCGGCCTGTACTACGAGGACCCGGCCGCCGCCGCGCGCTGGCTGCACACCGTCTTCGGCCTGGACTCCTGGGACAAGATCCCTGCCGAAGGCTCGGACCCGTCCTGGATCGAGTTGCACGTCGGCTCGTCCGCGATCCTGCTGTTCAAGCTGACCGAGGAGCGTAAGGGCCTGGACCACGAGGTCTGGGTGTACGTCGACGACCTGGCTGCCCACTTCGCCCGCAGTACGGCGAACGGCGCCAAGATCGTGTCCGAGATCCACACCCACGGCTACACCCGCTACCAAGCCGAAGACCTCGAAGGCCACCGCTGGATCTTCGCCCAGGCCCGCCCCTCCCAGTGACCATCCCGCTCACCGGCGGCCGCCTCACGCCCGGTGTCGTCCGCATCGGCGACACCGTGCGGCGGCCGTCGTCCCCCTTCACCGCAACCCTCCTACGCCACCTGTCATCCGTAGGCTTCACCGCCGCACCGCGCTACCTAGGCCGCGACGCCGAGGGTCGAGACATCCTCGCGTACCTGGACGGCTGGGTCCCCACCCGCTTCCAACGCTGGACCGACGACCAGGTAGCCGCAGCCGCCCGCCTCCTACGCACCTTCCACGACGCAACCCGCGGAACCCACCTGACCGGCAACCACGAGGTCATCTGCCACCACGACCCCGGCCCCAACAACTTCGTCTTCGTCGACAACCTGCCGGCCGCCCTGATCGACTTCGACCTGGCCAACCCCGGCAACCCGCTGGAAGACGTCGCCTACCTGGCCTGGACCTGGTGCATAGCCTCAAAACACAACGACCCAGAACCCCAAGCCACACAGGTAAAACTCGTGGCCGACACCTACGCCCTGACCACCACCCAACGCCAATCCCTCATCGCCACCATCCTCGAACGCCAACTCCAAAACGCCACCTTCTGGACCAAAACCCAAGCCGAAGTAACCCCCGACCAACGCGCGGCCCGCATCACCTGGTCCCACCACGAACACACCTTCCTACAAACCCACCGCCCCATCTTCGAACGCGCACTGACGTAGACCTGAGCCCGCCTTCGGGCGCTCGGCGGAGTGATCAAAGTGTTATAGCATCGATGCTATGACCTGGGGTACCGTTGAACTGGAAGCTGAGGTGCGCGCCTGGCTCGAAGGGTTACCGACCGACCTGTTTGCACGTGCTGCGTTCTACGTGGATCTCCTCACCGAGCGAGGCCCACTGCTGAGCGAGCCGTACACCAAGCAGATCGGCGAAAGCTTCGCGAGTTGCGTTTCTGGCTCGATCGGGATGCGATGCGGATCAGTTACTGGATTGCCACCGATCGGCGGATCATCCTGCTGACCGTGTTCCGGAAGACCGGGATGCGGGAGACGCGGGAGATCGAGAGAGCGCGGACGGCATATCGCAGGTGTGTGCAGGAAGCGCACACCGTTCCGGTGACGGAGGAGGACTGAGGTGACGAGCCGGACGGGATGGGACGAGGTTCGGGGACGCCGGATGGCGGAGCCCGGGGCTGCGGAGGCGTACGACGCGACTCGGCGCGCCTTCGAGCTCGGTGTAGCGGTGCGGCAGATGCGCGAACAGCGCGGCTGGACCCAGACCAGGCTGGCCGAGGCCGCAGGGATGACCCAGTCCGCCCTCGCCCGCTTCGAAGCCGGCGGGACTGTACCCACCCTGGCCCTGCTGGAACGGATTGCCCAAGCATTCAACGCCCGCCTGGTCGTCCGCTTCGACGAACACAACTCAGCCGGCTGAACCGGACCGATACCTGGCGGGAGTCGTACGACGCGGCGGCCAGTCCCCGGGTACGGCGGGAGTCCGCCACCTGGTGGCGTTGGACGGGATGTGGCTGGCCTTGCTGACGGGCGCCGGCTGGCACTCGACGGAGGCGGACCACGGGTGGTTAAAGGCGGCCGGCCTTTTTCAAAGCTAGGTAGGTGTCGGCGAGGGCGGGGGCTATCTGGTCGGGGTTTTCGTCTACTACGGTGACGCCGGCTCGGGTGAGGATGGCGGTTACTCGTTCGCGGTCCAGGCGGGTGCGGGCGGCGGAGGCGGCGCCGTAGACCTCGATCAGGTCGGAGCGGGTGGACTCGAGCTCGGTGAGGCGGGGGTCGGCGACCGAGGCGAGCACGATGACGTGGCGGCGGAGCAAGGGGCCGATGACGGGGAGCAGGGACTCCTCGATGACGGCTGGGTCCAACCCGGTCAGCAGTACGACAAGCGATCGCTGGCCGAGGCGTTCGAGGACCTGTGACACGACCACGCGGAAGTCCGTCTGCACCAGCTCGGCCTCGACGTTCGCGAGTGCGTTCACGAACGACGGCAGCACGTCCTCCGGCGCCGGTCGTCGTACGTCGGCCCGCACCGCCGAATCGCAAGCCAGCAAGGAAACCCGGTCGCCAGCACGGGTCGCCAACGCAGCCAGCAGCAACGCGGCATCCATCGCGTGGTCGAGCCGAGGTGCGTCCCCAACCCGCCCGGCCGACATCCGCCCGGAGTCGATCACGATGGCGACCTGACGATCGCGTTCCGGCCGCCAAGTCCGCAGTACGACGTTGCCCCGCCGAGCCGTCGCCCGCCAATCGATGCTCCGCACATCGTCCCCAGGCACGTAGTCCCGCAGCGAGTCGAACTCCGTCCCCTGCCCCCGCACGAGCAACGCAGTCCGCCCGTCCAGCTCACGCAACCGCGCCAGCCGCGACGGCAGATGCTTGCGGCTCTTGAACGGCGGCAACGCCCGCACGGTCCACGGAACCGTGTGCGACCCCTGCCGCCCAGCGAAACCCAGCGGACCGATCGACCGGATCGTCACCCGATGCGCCTGCCGGTCACCCCGCCGTGTAGGCAGCAGATGCGTCGTCAGCCGCCGCCGCTCGCCATGCGGCAGGTCCAGCTTGTGCGGCGGATCCTGCACGCCGGCAGACGGCGGCCATGCGTCCCGCAGCAGCCCCTTCACCCGCCGCCCCGGGTTCGCGACCAGCAACTGCACCACAGCCGGCTCACCCAGCCGTACGGCGTTGTCGCCCTCCCGACTGAGCTGCAGTCGCCGAGGCGAGCCGGCCAGCAGCATGTCGACCAGGCAGACCACCAGCACGACCGCGACCACGATGCCGACCCCGCTCCAACTCGGCATGAGCAGAGCAACGAAGACGACGCCCGCGGCGGCGAGCAGCCCAGCCCGGCCAGTGAGAACCATCAGCTGTACGCAATCATCGTGGCACCGGCACCGTGGCCAGCACGCTCTCGAGTACGGCGTCCGCGCTGACACCCTCGAGCTCAGCCTCCGGCCGCACCTGTACTCGATGCCGAAGGCAAGGACGCGCCATCGCCTTCACATCGTCCGGAATCACGTAGTCACGCCCCGACAACCACGCCCACGCCCGCGACACCGCCAGCAACGCCGTGGCCCCACGCGGCGACACACCAAGCTGCAGCGACGGCGACTGCCGCGTGGCCCGGCAGAGGTCCACCACGTACGCCAACACGTCCTCCCGGACAGCAACCCGCCGTACGGCGTTCTGCCCGGCCAGCAGGTCCTCCGGCCCGGCCACCGGACGCAGACCGGCGCCGGCGAGGTCCCGCGGGTCGAAGCCCTGCGCATGCCGAGCCAGGACGGCGATCTCCGCATCGCGCGGCGGGATGTCGAGCGTGACCTTCAGCAGGAACCGGTCGAGCTGGGCCTCCGGCAGCGGGTAGGTGCCCTCGTACTCGATCGGGTTCTGCGTAGCGGCGACGACGAACGGCACCGGCAGTTTGCGCGGCACACCGTCGACCGTGACCTGCCGCTCCTCCATCGCCTCCAGCAAAGCGGCCTGTGTCTTCGGCGGCGTCCGGTTGATCTCGTCGGCCAGCATGATGTTGGTGAACACCGGCCCCGGCCGGAACTCGAACTCGCTGCTCTTCGCGTCGTACACCAGCGATCCGGTGACGTCACCGGGCATCAGGTCCGGAGTGAACTGCACCCGCTTGGTGTCCAGCCGCATGGCGGTCGACAACGCCCGCACCATCAGCGTCTTCGCCGTACCCGGGACGCCTTCGAGCAGCACGTGGCCGCGGCAGAGCAGAGCGAGCACGAGCGCCGTCACCGCGGTGTCCTGGCCGACCACCGCCTTGCCGATCTCGGTCCGCAAGGCGACCAGTGCCTGCCTGGCCTGCTCGGCGGTGACCTCGGTAGTCGTCACGGGTGTCGTACCTCCTGCGTCAGTACGTCGAGTTCGTAGGACAAGGACATCAGGGCGGCGTCGCTCAGCGGTGGGAGGCCGTAGAGCAGCTCGTACAGCATGGCCGGATCCCGGCCGGTGCGTGCGGCAACCGTCGCGACGACAGCTGACGGGTCGG
Organism: Kribbella sp. NPDC050820; assembly: GCF_040653975.1. NCBI lineage: Bacteria > Bacillati > Actinomycetota > Actinomycetes > Propionibacteriales > Kribbellaceae > Kribbella > Kribbella sp. NPDC050820. Next base: position 45,376 of record NZ_JBFAHB010000066.1, on the reverse strand, counting down.
CGCGCCGCGGGATCCCGTGCGCCTTGTGCAGCTTGCCGAGCGCCGACTCGCGCAGTGCGGCCGCAGCCCGGTCTCGGGCGCGTGAGCGCCGGTAGAGCCGCGCCCTGCCCTCAGTGGTCTCTGCAGCATGCACGATGACCGGGAGCCGCTCGGCAACCACCGGACCGAGCCGCCGGCCACGCCAAAGCGCTACGACGAGTACGGCGAACGCCAGCGCCCACCCGATGTACCGGACGTCCGGCGGGATGAGTGGCGGCGCGTCCTCGTCGGGTTCGTCGTACCCGGTGGACTCCCACTGCGGCAGGTACCAGGTCAGGTCCTGGTGGGTGCCGATCAGGTTGAGTGCGAGCGCAGCGTTGCCGTCGTCCGCGAGCTGGTCGTTGGTGAACGAGCGCTGCGACCCCACCACGTCGACGATCCCGTTGTCGGTCTCCAACCGGATCACCGTGTTCGAGATGCCGTCGCCGTAGCAGGCCTGGGCTGTGGAGGGAGCGGAGTAGGTGGAGCCGCTGACGGTCGCCGTGCCGGCCTTGACTGCGGCAGGCAGGTCGCAGTCCGGAGCACGGCTGCCGGACGACAGGGTCTGACCGGCGTCCAGGACACCAGGCGCCAGGGCCTCCAGAGCGCGGGAGCCGGGACGGATGAGGACGATGTGGCTCCAGCCCGCGTGGGCGATTCGCTCCCAGTCGGAGCGATCCAGCTGGCCCATCGGCCCGATCAGCAAGGTCTTGCCGGCTCCCGGAGCGAGTGCGTCCTCCAGGTCCTCGGTGCCCTGCACGTTGACGCCGTGCTTCTCCAGGAGCGCCGCGAGGGCGCGTGCTCCGTTCTGCTCGGTGGAGTCCGGGCTGAACGGTCCGGAGGTGCGCGCGGCGGTCGCGATCAGGAGGACGATCGCCGCCAGCACGATCAGGCCGGTGACGAGCAGCGGCACCCGCAGCACCCGCCAGCTCTCACCGGCACTTCTCCCGACCACAGTGCTCACGCTTGCACCAACGCCTTGGCGGTTCGGGCCGCGTTGTCAGCTGTCACCACTGGTGCATACCGCTCCGGCGTACCAGGACGGTTGCCGTAGACAACCTCGGTGAACGCCAGCGCCGCGGGCTGCAACGGGTCTTGCAGAGACGGTACGGCGCGGCCCGCGTCGGCCACCACCTCGTACGCAGTCCGCCCCGCCCGCTCGTCCAGAATGGTTCGCTCGGTCAACTCCGCCACACAGGCACGGAACCGGCTGCGGATGGCGAGTGCGTAGTCCCCACCAGCGGCTTCCTGCTCCGCCTGCGCTCGGTACTCGGCCGCACGGCGCGGCCTGGCCGTGTCGAAGACCGCCTGGCCCTTGATGCGGTAGCTGGTCCGCAGCACGCCGGCCCGCCAGAGCACCACGATCGCGATCAGGATGATCAGTCCGATCAGCATGAACAGACCGGCGTGACCGCCGGGAGAGGTCCCGGACAGGCTGTCCATCAGGTCGGCGATCCACTCCATCACCTTGCCGAGCGCCCGCTCGATCAGCGAGTCGCCGGACTGCCGGTACGCCGACTTGGACAGCTCCTCGGCCGCCTCGGCGGCGGCCTGGTCCCGGCCGATGTCGATCGGGGGCTCCAGGATGATCACGACGTACCTCCAGGTCCCTGAACCGGGCCCTGAACCGGGCGCAGCACCGGCCGCATCCACAGGTCGAGGCCCTCCCGCCGTACCCGGAGGTCCAGGTAGATCAGGGCCTGGACGGCGGACATGAAGGCCAGGCTGGCGATCAGCGTGATCGCGGTCGCCAGCCCGGCGGCCACGCCGAGCACGACCGCGGCGATCGTCGCACTGCTGCTCTCACTGCCGTCGGCCCAGGTGCCGACCGTCATCACGAGCGTGGTCACCCCGAACTGCAGCGCGTAGCTGACGATGTTCACCACCAGCCCGGCGAACAGCAGGATGCCGAACACCCGCCAGAACTTGCCCTTCACCAGCCGCCAGGACCGCTTCAGCGCACCCCAGATGCCCACCCGCGCCGGGATGTGCAGCCCGATGTCCGGCGCGTGCCGGCCCTCCATCAGTACGACGGTCCCGGCCAGCAGCAGCCGGATGCCGAAGATCAGCACGAGCACCGCGCCGAGCAGCATCATCACGATCGCCACCGCGCCGGCCACGTCGGACGACACCGCGGACTCGGCCCCGGAACCGACGCCGACGACCGCCAGGCCCCAGCCGCCGATCAGGATGATGAACGACAGCGACTGCACCAGCCCGACCGCGGCCAGTGCGGGCAGCGCGGGCCGGACCAGCCGCAGCAGCTCGAGAGGCCCGACCCCATGCGCCAGCTGGCTCCGTACGGCGGCCAGCGCGATGATGCCGGCCAGCATGCTCGACACGACGGTGAACAGCACCAGCTGGACACCGTACGTGAGCAGCAGCGCCGCACCGGCCTGCTGGAACGGGTCCTCGGCCCCGAAGAACCCACTGATCCCGCCCGGTACGGCGATCTCGGTCAGCACAGCCTGGACCGCGAGCAGGGCGACGGCGGCGAGCACCGGGAGGCCCAGCATGATCGTCTTGTTGTCGGAGATGGTCCGGGCGGCGTTGTCGAGCAGGTCCGCGGGCAGCCACGGCCGCAGTGGCTCCGCCGCCGGGTCCTCGTGCATGCTGATGTCCGTCACCTGTCACCTCCCTCCGTCGAACCGCGGGCCGGGCTGAACCGTGTAGTCCATAGGTTGTCCCGGGCCAGGGCTGTGCACCATGATCACAGCCCAACTCGGGGTCACTCGGCGATCCGGCGTGTGCACTACCCGGGGAATGGGACACTATCCGTAGTGCGTACGGTCAGCATCCGCTGGGCGCACAACGATCGGACGGCAAGGAGCTGGGCGTGGCAGACGGTAACCGGACGATGCGGGGTCGCATCCTCATCGTCGACGACGACACGGCGTTGTCGGAGATGCTCAGCATCGTGCTGCGCAACGAAGGCTACGACACCTATCTGTGCGCGACCGGTGACAAAGCGGTACCGGCGTTCCGTGAGTTCAAACCGGACCTGCTGCTGCTCGACCTGATGCTGCCCGGGATGGACGGGATCGACGTCTGCCGGGCGATCCGGGCCGAGTCCGGCGTCCCGATCGTGATGCTGACCGCGAAGAGCGACACTGTGGACGTCGTGCTGGGCCTGGAGTCCGGCGCCGACGACTACGTGGTGAAGCCGTTCAAGCCGAAGGAGCTGGTGGCCCGGATCCGGGCCCGGCTGCGCCGGATGGACGAGCCCGGTCCGGAGTCGCTGACCATCGGCGACCTGACCATCGACGTGGCCGGGCACTCGGTGAAGCGGGCCGGTGAGACGATCCAGCTGACCCCGCTCGAGTTCGACCTGCTGGTCTGCCTGGCCTCCAAGCCCTGGCAGGTGTTCACCCGCGAGGTGCTGCTGGAGCAGGTCTGGGGCTACCGGCACGCGGCCGACACCCGGCTGGTCAACGTGCACGTCCAGCGGCTGCGCTCCAAGATCGAGAAGGACCCCGAGCACCCCGAGATCGTGGTCACGGTCCGCGGTGTCGGCTACAAGGCGGGTGCGGACTGATCGAGTACGGACGCGACCAAGAGTCGCAGGCGGCCGCCGACGCCCCGGCCGCCACGCCCGGTCCGGAGCAGCAGCAACCGGCACCGGTCGAGCAGGAGACGGCGGAGAACCGCGGGACGGAGCTCGAGCTCACCGCCGCCGTGGCCGATTGGCCTGCCTACCCGCAGCCGCTGTGGCGCACGCACCCGAAGCACTGGCCGGACATCTGGCGCCGGTCCATCCAGGCCCGGATCGTCACCGGCACCCTCCTGATGTCGACCGTCGTGCTGATCCTGGTCGGCTGGGTGATGATGAGCCAGGTCACCGACGGCGTGCTGGAGTCCCGCCGTACCAGCGCCCAGGCGGAGGCGATCGCGCAGCTCGCCTCGCTGTCCAACACGATCGACGCGGCCGACCCGAACTCGATCAACCAGCAGCTGTCCGAGCTGGTCCTCGGCACCAACCGCCCGGGCCTGTACGACGTCCTGCTGGTGCCCGGCGACTTGTCCTCGACCAACGCGATCCGCTACACCGGCCTCGTCGACAGCGACTCGATCCCGACCGAGCTGGCGTCCTCGGTGATGAGCGACGACACCAAGCTCTGGGACACCTACACGGTCATCAACTACCGCGACGGGCCCAGCGTGCCCGGCCTGGTGATCGGGTCCCAGCTCCGGGTCCCGACCGCGCCGACCGAGCGGTACGCCGTCTACTTCCTCTTCCCGCTCACCCCGCAGCAGGAGACGCTGGACGTCGTCCAGCGCGCGCTGGTCACGGCCGGCCTGCTGCTCGTCGTCCTGCTCGGAGCGGTCGCCTGGCTGGTCACCCGCCAGGTGGTCACGCCGGTCCGGATGGCGCGGCGGATCGCGGAGCGGCTGGCGGCCGGCAAGCTCGAGGAGCGGATGCAGGTTCGCGGCACCGACGACCTGGCCCGGCTGGCGGTCTCCTTCAACAAGATGGCCGGCAACCTGCAACGGCAGATCCGCCGGCTCGAGGAGCTGTCCCGGCTGCAGCGCCGGTTCGTCTCCGACGTCTCGCACGAGCTGCGCACCCCGCTGACCACGGTCCGGATGGCCGCCGACCTGCTGCACGAGAGCCGGGACCAGTTCGACCCGATCAGCCGGCGCTCGGTCGAGCTCCTGCAGAACGAGCTCAACCGGTTCGAGGAACTGCTCGCCGACCTGCTCGAGATCAGCCGGTTCGACGCCGGCGCGGCCGCCCTCGACCTGGAGGACGTGGACCTGCGCGACATCGTCAACCGGGTGCTGGAGAACCACGAGACCCTGCTGGAGCGCAAGGGCTGCGAGGTCCAGCTGGACATGCCGGAGCCGTGCCGGGCCCAGGTCGACTCGCGCCGGATCGAGCGGATCCTGCGCAACCTGATCGGCAACGCGATCGAGCACAGCGAGGGCCTGCCGATCCGGATCAGCACGGCGTACGACGACGACGCGGCCGCCGTCGCGGTCCGCGACCACGGCGTGGGCTTCCGGGCCGAGGAGGCCGAGATGGTGTTCAGCCGGTTCTGGCGGGCCGACCCGGCCCGGGCCCGGACCACCGGCGGCACCGGGCTCGGCCTGTCCATCGCGTTGGAGGACGCCCGGCTGCACGGCGGCCGGCTGGACGCCTGGGGGTCGCCCGGTGACGGCGCCTACTTCCGGCTGACGCTGCCGCGGCGGCCGGACGTCACGCTGTCCGGATCGCCGCTGCCGGCCCGCCCGGCCGACGCCAGCCGGGTGGTGACGGAGAAGTCCCTCGTCGACGTGGGAGCGCCGTACCAGAAACTGACCGGTGGTGAGGAGCGGTGAGGCGGAAGCTGCTTGCAGTGATCCTGGCGTTCCTGCTGCTGGCCACCGGCTGCGCGACGGTGCCGACCAAGGGCACCATCCGCAACGCCGGCCGGGAGGGCCTGGCGCCGGACTTCGGCGGCGTCGGCGTGGAGGCCAAGCCGCCGCGGGCGGACGCCCAGCCGCTGCAGCTGGTCAACGGCTTCCTGGAGGCGATGTCGGACTCCCGTGCCTTCGACGTGGCCCGGCAGTACCTGACCCCGGAGGCAGCGGCCGCCTGGAAGCCGGAGTCGCAGACGGTGGTGTACCAGCAGGCCCGTGACGCGGTCACCAGTTCTGGCGACCAGGTCCGGTTGCGGGCCGGCATGATCGCCACCATCGACGACCGCGGGTCCTGGACCCCGGCGAAGGTCGACGCCTCGGTCGACTTCACCTTCAAGCTGGTCAAGGTGGACGGCCAGTGGCGGGTCTCGACACCGCCGCCGGGGGTGTACCTGAGCAGCAACCAGCTCGACCCGAAACTTGCCCCGCGCAACCTCTACTTCTTCAACCCGGGCAAGGACATGCTCGTCCCCGACCCGGTCTACCTGCCGGTGAACCTGTCGGCCGGACAGGGCGCCACCCAGCTGATCCAGGAACTGCTCAAGGGCCCGACCAAACGCCTCGGCAACGGCGCCATCTCGCTGGCTCCACCGGGGACAGCGGTCCAGGTCTCCGTGCCGGTCGAGTTCGGCGTCGCGACGGTGGCCTTGAACGAGGCGGCCGCCTCGCTGCGGGACACCGAACGGCGACTGCTCGCGGCCCAGATCGTCTGGACCCTCAACCAGGTCAACCTGCGGGTCAAGATCACGGTCAGCGGCGCGCCGCTGCTGCCCGACGAGCCGGACGTGCTGCCGTTCTCCAACTTCGGGAACTACGACCCGCAGGTGCCCGACGGCGCGATGACCGAGCTGTACGGCGTCCGCTCCGGCCGGATCCAGCGGATCGAGGGGCTGGACGGGGCGTCCGACATCGCCGCCCGGCCGCTGACCAGCAGCAAGCTGTACGACTACCAGGCCGAGTCGTTCGCAGTCAGCCTGCGCGGGGACTCCGGCGCGATCGTGACCACCGACGACGGCGACAAGGTGGTGGCGTACGCCCGGCTGGAGTCCACCGAGAACGACAAGTCCGACCAGGTCCGGAAGATCCAGACCCAGGGCCGGGTGCTGCGGCCCAGCTTCGACAACCAGGACAACCTCTGGATCCTCGACCGCGCCGACGGCGCGGCGCCACGGCTCCGGGTCCGCAACCGCGACGGCACCGCGATCGCCGACGTGATCACCAGCTTCCACGGCGACGCGCCGATCGCGTTGCGGATGGCTCCGGACGGCGTCCGGGCGCTGCTGGTGATGCGGTCCAAGACCACCGGCCAGAACTACGTGCAGACCGGGACGATCCAGACCGCCAGCGGCGGCAAGCTCCTCCTCGGGCAGCTCCGCCAGCTTCAGTTGCCGCTCTCCGCCATCACGGATGCGGCCTGGAACAAGCTGGGCATCCTGGTCGCCGGCACGTCGCCCGACGTCGGCAACATCCGGCAGCCGTGGCTGGTCAACACCGACGGCTCCGGCCGGCAGTTGCTGCCCGGGGCGTCGTCCGGGTTCGAGACCGCGCTGCTCGCGTCGAACCTGAACAAGGACACCCTGCCGGTGGTCGAGGACGTGAAGGGCCAGCTGCACTGGCAGACCCGCGATCTCACCTGGGTCGACATGGACAACGATGCCAACGCGGCCCCGATCGTGCCGACCTACCCGGGCTGAGTTGTCCACAGGCTCGGCCTGTCCCGGTTGCGAGCGGGCGTGCTGTCGCGGATCGTTGAGCGGTGCCGGTCCGGGACGCGTTCGTGGATCTCGTGCTGGGTGGGCGGTGCGCGGGCTGCGACCGGCCGGGAGTCACTCTGTGTGGTCGTTGCCGGGAGCTACTGACTTCGGTGACTCCGTTCCGTGCTTGGCCGGACCCGCGGCCGGCCGGACTGCCTCCGCCCACCGCGAGTGCGCCGTACGCCGATGAGTTGCGCAAGTTGATCATTGCGCACAAGGAGGAGGCTCGGTACGCGCTGGCCCGTCCACTCGGCGCGGTGCTGGCAGCCGCCGTACGCGCTGCTCTCGGGGATCGGCGTGCCGTGTGGCTGTGCCCGGTTCCGTCGGCCAGGTCGACGGTCCGGCAGCGTGGGCACGACCCACTGCGCCGGATCACCCGCGCCGCCGCGCGATCCCTTCGGCGACAGGGAATCGACGCCCGGCCGGCTGCCGCGCTGACCGTCGTACGACGTCTCGACGACCAGGCCGGGTTGTCCGCGGAACGCCGTACCGCCAACCTGGACGGGGCTTTCGCGGCTCGTTCGCGCTGGGCTGAAACGCTGACGGATCAGCCGGTCCTGCTGGTCGACGACGTGATCACCACCGGTTCCACGCTGGCCGAGGCGGGCCGGGCCTTGGAATCCACCGGAATTCCGGTGCTCGGCTGTGCGGTGCTGGCCGCGACCCGCCGGCGCCGGCCGTCTGGTTCATGAGAACTTCCCTACCGGTTTTCGCCGAAGCCGACTAGCGTTGGCCTATGACACCCGCTAGGGACTGTCGGGCAGGGATGTGGTGCAGGTCCGGATCAGCCGGAATCCTCACTGCGGAGTCCGACCGGTTCCACAGCGGGTGTTCTCGTTTCGGGCACCGTCACACGAGGTACGGGGGTCCGGAGACGTAAGAAGAAGTCGCCGATCGATGGAGGTTTCCGTGGACGTCGTTGTCAAGGGTCATCACTGCGAGGTCAGTGACCGCTTCCGGCAGTACGTCGAGGAAAAACTCGAGCGGATCGAGAAGGTCGATCACCGGGTACTGCGGTGCGAGGTAGAAGTCAGCCAGGAGAAGAACCCGCGACAGCACGATCGGGCGATGCGTGTCGAGCTCACCATGTACACGAAGGGACCGGTGGTCCGCGCCGAAGCGACCGGCGAGACCAAGGCGGCGGCGTTCGACGTCTGCCTGGACCGGTTGCGGGCGCAGGTCCGCAAGGCGGCCGACCGCCGCCGGGTGCACCGTGGTGAGCGTACGCCGGAGGGCCTTCGGCACGTGAACGCGAAACAGCCACTCACCGACACCACTCCAGTGGAGGAACCAGCCGCCGAGGACGAGGTGGCGACGTACAAGTTCGGATCGCTCACGGTCACCGGTGACGGTCCTTTGGTGATGCGCGAGAAGACCCACACCGCCAAGCCGATGTCCCTGGACCAGGCGCTCTACGAGCTCGAACTGGTCGGACACGACTTCTACCTCTTCGTCGACGCCGACGAGAACCAGCCCAGCGTCGTCTACCGCCGCCGCGGCTACGACTACGGCGTCATCCGTCTGGCCGTCTGAGGCCGACAGCACGCGGGAGGAGCACATCACGAGGGGCCGGGCAGCTGCCCGGCCCCTCATCCTTCCCCTGCGAAGGTCTCTGCTACCCGTCGATCTGGGCCTGGAGGGCGGCTGCGTAGGTGGCTACCTCCGCGTAGACGCCCGGGTCGCCGGCGTCGGCGCAGCCCACGCCCCAGGAGACGACGCCGAAGAGCCGGCCGTTGAGGACCAGCGGACCGCCGGAGTCACCCTGGCAGGAGTCCTTGCCGCCGTCCTCGAACCCGGCGCAGATCTCGCCGTCCGCGGTGTACCCCTCGCTCGCGTACGCCTGCTCGCAGTACGCGTCACCCAGCACCGGCACGTCGACCTTCTGGAAGGTGTCCGCCGGCCCGGTGCCCTCGGTCTCACCCCAGCCGTACACGACCGACGCCGCACCCGCCGCGTCCGCCGCCTTGTCGGTCTCCAGCGCCAGCGTCGGCACACCGTCGAACGGCGTGGCCAGCGTCATCACGGCGACATCATGACCAGGCTCCTTGCCGTACGCCGGGTCCACCCAGATGCTGCTGATCTTCGACTCCTTGCCACCGGACTCGGTCAGCACGTCCCGGCCCTGGATCGCCGTGTAGGTGCCGGCCGCCTCCTGCGCGCAGTGCGCGGCGGTGACGATCTTGTTCGCGGCGACCAGCGTCGACCCGCACCACTGGCCGCTCGGCGACGGCGAGCCGCTGTTGTTGAGGGCAATCGCCCAGGGGGTGTCCGCGGTCTTGGCGACCGTGCCGCCGACGATCCGGGTCTTCGGCCCGTCCGGCGACTGCGCGGCCGACGCGGAGCCGGCTACGGCCACCGCACCGAGGGACGCCACGGCCAGCACACCGGCCGCCAGGGCGGCTCGGACCAACTGCACTCTTCCTGTCATGCCTCACTCCAGGTTGATAGGGGCCACGCGGGCGGCGCGGCCTCTCTGGAGCGTCTCCCGAACACCGTTCGTAGCGCACCTCCCACTTGCGGTAACTCCCGAGTTATGGCCGCCGGCCGGTCCCCCGATCCGGCCGGCGTGCCGGTCAGAGCCCCATCGCCTTGCCGTCGAGCACCTGGCTCTTCGCGGGAGCCTTCGGCGTCGGCGCCGTGCCGTAGGCGCTGAAGCTGAACTGGTTCTTGCCATCGGTCATCCGGATCACCCGGGCGGTCTCGGTGTCGATCCACAGCGCGGCGCCGTCGTCGGTGAGCCCGACGCACCGGACACCGTCGACCATCCGCGCCGTGACCTTGCGGGGCAGGGCGGCCGTGGCCGTGTCGTCCTCGCCGAAGACCGTCGCGAAGAACCTGCCGGGGGTGACCAGGTCGACCATGTCCTGGGTGTCCTTGTCGACCTTCGACAACTTGATCCACTTGTTCTTCAGCAGCCGGACGGTCCGCGCGGTCTCGGCCGGGCTGCTCTTCTCGGCCTTCGCCTGCGCGCGGATCGCCGACTCGGACAACTGCAGGTAGACGGTCTTGCCGATCGCACGGACCCGGTACGACGCGCCCGCGACGGTGAAGTTGCCCTCGCCGCCGCCTTTGGTCAGGGTGATGTCGAAGGTCATCGGCCCGCTGGTGTCGTCGATGGTGCCGCGCATCCGCAGGTTGGTCGCCGCCAGCGACGCAGCCCGGGTCTTCTGCATGATCGTCCGGACCGGCAGGTTCTCCAGCCCTGCTGCGGTCGGCGACGCGACCGGGCTGGTGGGAGGCGCCGTCGCCGCGGCGGTGGCGGCAGGCTTGTTGTCGCCGGCGGAGTCGGCGCCGGGGCCGCAACTGGTGGTGACCAGCGCGATCATGGCGACCGCCGCGGCGGTGCGGATCCAGGGGAAGGACATGGCTCGGACTCACCTTTCGGTACGCCGGCCCAGCGGCCGGGGCTCGTTCTCGTTCGTCCAAGAGCCTGCGTGCGCGCACTGCCGTCCCGCGGCGGTTCGACTGCGCGCGACTGCGGTCCGCCTGCCGACCCGCTGCTGGATAGACTGCCGTCGGGCTGAGGGCAGCTCGGTCTGAGCGGATCGGGAGGGTGCAGACCAGTGCCAGGGGCGGTGAGCGACTCTGTCCGGTTTACGCTGCTCGGACCGGTGCGAGCCCATCGTGGGTCGCGCGAGCTGGATCTCGGTCCGGCCAAGCAGCGCGCCGTACTGGCGAGTCTTCTGCTCTCCGCCAACCGGCCGGTCCCACCGAGCCGGATCATCGATCTCGTCTGGGGCGACGACCCGCCGGAGAACGGCCCGAACGTCGTACAGAAGTACGTCGCCGGCCTGCGCCGGGTGCTGGAGCCGGAGCGGGAACCGAGATCGTCCGGCCGGCTGCTGACCCTGACCGATGGCGGCTACCGGCTCGCCGTCGCACCTGGCGACTCCGACGTCGACCTGTTCAGCCAGCACGTCCGCACGGCAGGCCGGCTGCGTGCCGAGGGGCGCCTGGCGGAGACCGCAGCGGAGCTTCAGACAGCGCTGTCGTTGTGGCAGGCGGAGCCGTTGGCCGGCCTGACCGGCGTGTACTTCGAGGCCACCCGCGCTCGGCTCGCTGACGACCGCGCCGCGGCTGTGGAGGAGTGGGCCGAGGTGGAGCTCGAACAGGGGCACCTGCAGAGCCTGCTGCCGGAGCTGTCCCGCCTGGTTGCCGAGTTCCCGCTGCGCGAGCGACTGCGCGGCGTGCAGATGCTTGCCCTGTACCGCGCCGGCCGCCAGGCCGAGGCCCTGGCCGCCTACCGCGAGATTCGCAGCCTGTTGGTCACCACCCACGGCGTGGACCCGAGCCGCCCCCTCCAAGACCTTCACCAGCGGATCCTTCAAAACGATCCCACTCTCACCGCCCCCGTCCCCGCCCCACCCGTCCCCGCCCCACCCGCAGCCGACCCCGCGCCGTGGTCGCCCACTCCCGCCGCGCCGTTCGTTCCGTCGGCGCCGCACGGGGAGGGGTTGCAGTTGCGGGACTGGGTGCTGAAGTTCCTGGTCGCGGCGGTCCCGATTCTGACGGTCGGGCTGCTGGGTGGTCCGGCGATGGGCGTCGTGGCGGTCCGGCGACGCAGTACCCGTCTCGGGCTGGCAGCCGCGGGGTATCTGGGTGCGACGATCGCCGGCGCCCTGATGATCGACACGAGCAGCGACGAGATCACCGGCACCAAGGACGGTCTCGGCGTCACGCTGGTGATCGTCTCCGCGCTGGTCTGCGCAGTGCACCTGGCGGTGATCGTGCCGAGGCAGACCCGGCAGGCTCCGGGGGACGAGACGCGCCGGCAGTACGGGCGTCAACTCGCAGCCGAGCACCCGGTGATCGCCCGCCAGCTCGGGATCGGGCGCCCCGACCTGCCGAACCAGTTCGAGGACGGCGGGCTGATCGACATCAACGATGCGCCCGAGGCGGTCCTGCGGACGCTGCCCGGCGTCTCCGCCGAGCACGCCGCGCTGATCGCCGCCGACCGGACCCACCGCGGCCCGTTCCGCTCTCTGGAGGATCTGGCCGCGCGCGGCCTGTTCCCGTGGCCGATCCCGCCGCAGGTGGCCGAGATCGTGCTGATCATCCGGGTCCAGGACACCGTTGACGGCGACCGGCGGTAATTGTCGGTGGGCCCCGGCAGAATCGCTGCCGTGAGTACACAGGTGTTGTCGACGGCTCAGGCTCGGCGGGTGGCGCTGGCGGCTCAGGGGTTCATGGACCCGCGGCCGAAGGGCGTGCCGGACATGCGGGCGCTGGCTCGTGTGCTCGGCCGGATCGGGCTGATCCAGATCGACTCGGTGAACGTCGTCAGCCGCGCGCAGTACCTGCCGCTGTACTCCCGCCTCGGTCCGTACCCGCGCGACCTGCTCGACCGCGCCTCCGGAAAGGCGCCCCGCCGCCTCGTGGAGTACTGGGCCCACGAGGCGTCGCTGATCCCGGTCGAGACCCACTCGCTGATGCGCTGGCGGATGGCCCGCGCCGCGACCGAGGCCTGGGGTGGGCCACGGTCGATCGCGAAGGAGCGACCTGACCTGGTCAAGCAGGTGCTGGCCGACGTCCGCGACCACGGTCCGCTGACGGCGCGCGAGATCGACGACGACGTCGAGCGCTCGAAGGAGAACTGGGGCTGGAACTGGTCCGACGTGAAGCGGGCCCTGGAGTTCCTCTTCTTCGCCGGCGAGATCACGGTCGCCCGGCGCAACCAGCAGTTCGAGCGGATGTACGACATACCCGAGCGGGTGCTGCCGAGCGCCGTGCTGGACACTCCGACGCCGTCGTTGGACGAGGCGCACCGCGGGCTGGTGTCGATCGCGGCGCGGGCGCACGGGGTGTCGACCGCGCAGTGTCTGAAGGACTATTTCCGGACGGCACCGGAGCCGACAGCGCTGGCGATCCAGGAGCTCGTCGAGGAAGGTGAGCTGATCCCGGTCCAGATCGACGGCTGGAAGCGGCAGGCGTACCTGCACCGAGACGCGCGGCTGCCGCGGCGGGTCAACGCCCGGGCGCTGGTCAGCCCGTTCGACTCGCTGGTGTTCGAGCGGACCCGGACCGAGGTCCTGTTCGACTTCCGGTACCGGATCGAGATCTACGTGCCGGCCGAGAAACGCATCTACGGGTACTACGTGCTGCCCTTCCTGCTCGGGGACCGGCTGGTCGCCCGCGTGGACCTGAAGTCCGACCGGGCCGCCGGGGTGCTGCTGGTCCAGTCGGCGCACGCCGAGCCGAAGGCGCCGGTGGAGACCGCGGACGAGCTGGCCGCCGAGCTGGTCCAGCTCGCGGGGTTCCTGGGGCTGGACCAGGTCAAGGTGGCCGGTGGCGGTGACCTGTCGCCAGCGCTGAGTGACGCCCTGACCGGGGCGGTGGGGCGGGGAAGGAGTTAGCACAGCGAGGATACTGACGGCGCGGCCGGGAACTTTCCGGCGCGGCCGAGCGTGGGTCCGTTGGGGCCTGAGGCACGCTGCGGGCGTGGCTTGGCACACCTGGCCCCGTACGATGGGGGACGCACGCCCTTCCCGTCGGGTCGGCCGTGCCCTGTCGGCGTCGGCCGCAACGAGGCTTCAGCAGCAAGGAGAGAACTCCCCACCATGAAGGTGATCGACAAGGTCCTGCGGATCGGCGAGGGCAAGATCCTGCGTCAGCTCCAGGGCATCGCGAAGATGGTCAACTCGATCGAGGACGACTTCGTCGGGATGTCCGACGAGGAGCTCCGCGGTCAGACCGCGGAGTTCAAGCAGCGGCACGAGAACGGGGAGTCGCTCGACGCGCTGCTGCCGGAGGCGTTCGCGGTCGTCCGGGAGGCGGCCAAGCGGACCCTGCACCAGCGGCACTACGACGTCCAGATCATGGGCGGCGCCGCGCTGCACCTGGGCAACATCGCCGAGATGAAGACCGGTGAGGGCAAGACGCTGGTCGGCACGCTGCCGACGTACCTGAACGCCCTGTCCGGCAAGGGCGTGCACGTGGTCACGGTGAACGACTACCTGGCCAAGTACCAGGCCGAGTGGATGGGCCGGGTGTACCACTTCCTCGGCCTCGACTACGGCGTGATCCTGCCGCAGATGACGCCGGCCGAGCGCCGGGTCGCCTACGCCAAGGACATCACCTACGGCACCAACAACGAGTTCGGCTTCGACTACCTGCGCGACAACATGGCGCAGAGCATCGACGACTGCGTCCAGCGCGAGCACAACTACGCGATCGTGGACGAGGTGGACTCGATCCTGGTCGACGAGGCGCGGACCCCGCTGATCATCTCCGGCCCGGCCGAGGACTCCCAGCGCTGGTACGTCGAGATGGCCCGGATCGCTTCCACGCTGAAGCCCCGGATCGCCGACGACAAGGTGCCGGAGGAGCAGCGCCCGGTCGCCGACTACGAGGTGGACGAGAAGAAGCGCACCGTCGCGATCCTCGAGCGCGGGATCGAGAAGGTCGAGGACCGGCTCGGCATCGACAACCTGTACGAGTCGGCCAACACCCCGCTGATCAGCTACCTGAACAACGCGCTGAAGGCGAAGGACCTGTTCCGCCGCGACAAGGACTACGTGGTCGTCGACAACGAGGTGCTGATCGTCGACGAGCACACCGGCCGGACGCTGCACGGCCGTCGCTACAACGAGGGACTCCACCAGGCGATCGAGGCCAAGGAAGGCGTCGAGATCAAGGAGGAGTACCAGACGTTGGCGACGATCACGCTGCAGAACTACTTCCGCCTCTACGAGAAGCTGGCCGGCATGACCGGTACGGCGATGACGGAGGCGGCCGAGTTCCAGAAGATCTACGGCCTCGGCGTCGTGCCGATCCCGACCAACAAGCCGATGATCCGCGCCGACGAGCGGGACCTGATCTTCCGCACCGAGGACGCCAAGTTCGACGCGGTGGTCAAGGACATCGTCGAGGTGCACCGGACCGGCCAGCCGATCCTGGTCGGCACCACCAGCGTGGAGAAGTCCGAGCGGCTGTCCACCCAGCTCCGCAAGGAGAACATCGCGCACGAGGTGCTGAACGCGAAGCAGCACGCGCGGGAGGCGGCGATCGTCGCCGAGGCCGGCCGCAAGGGCGCGGTCACGGTGGCCACCAACATGGCCGGCCGCGGTACCGACATCATCCTCGGCGGCAACCCCGAGTTCCTGGCCGACAAGGAGCTGCGCGCCCGCGGCATCGACCCGGCCGAGGCGATCGAGGAGTACGAGACGGAGTACCCGACCGTCCTCGAGCAGTTCGAGAAGCAGGTCAAGGACGAGCAGGAAGAGGTCCGCGAGGCCGGCGGCCTGTACGTGCTCGGCACCGAGCGGCACGAGTCCCGCCGGATCGACAACCAGCTGCGCGGCCGGTCCGGCCGGCAGGGCGACCCGGGCAAGTCCCGGTTCTACCTGTCCCTGGAGGACGACCTGATGCGGCTGTTCAAGCGCGAGATGGTCGACTGGGCGATGTCGCGCAACAACGACGACAGCCAGCCGCTGGAGAACAAGGTCGTCACCAAGGCGATCGCGTCGGCGCAGTCCCAGGTCGAGGCGCAGAACTTCGAGACCCGGAAGAACATCCTCAAGTACGACGACGTGATGAACCGCCAGCGCCACGTCGTGTACGACGAGCGCCGCCGGGTGCTCGAGGGCGCCGACCTGCGTGACCAGGTGCAGGACATGCTCGAGGAGACCGTCACCGGCTACGTGCAGGGCGCGACCGCGGACGGGTTCGCCGAGGACTGGGACCTGGACGCGCTGTTCACCGCGATGAAGACGCTGTACTCGACCGAGCTGACCGAGGAGCAGCTGGTCGAGGAGGCCGGTGGCGACAAGGCCGGCCTGACCCAGGACTTCCTGATCGAGGCGTTCGTCGCCGACGCCAAGGCGGCGTACGACCGGCGCGAGGAGTCGCTGAGCTCGGACGCGATGCGCGAGCTGGAGCGCCAGGTCGTGCTGAGCGTGCTGGACCGCAAGTGGCGCGAGCACCTGTACGAGATGGACTACCTGCGCGAGGGCATCGGCCTGCGCGCGATGGCGCAGCGCGACCCGCTGGTCGAGTACCAGCGCGAGGGCTACGACATGTTCGCGGCGATGATGGAGTCGATCAAGGAGGAGTCGGTCGCCTTCATCTTCAACGTCGAGGTCAACGTCGAGGCGATTCAGGCCGAGGCCGCCACCCAGGCCCCGGAGGCCGAGAGCCTCGAGGGGCGCCGGATCGAGGACATCCTCACCCCGGGCGCGCCGGTGGCGGAGTTCCCCGGCCGGGACCAGGGCGAGGAGCGGCCGCAGGACACGCCGCGTCCGCGCGACATCCCGCGGCTGCGCGCCAAGGGCCTGACCGGCGACAGCCGCCCGCAGCGGCTGTCCTACTCGGCGCCGACGATCGACGGTGACGAGGAGGTCGCGGTCCACCAGGACGGCGCCGACGAGAACGGCCTGATGTACGCCGGCACCCCGCGCAACGTGGCCTGCCCGTGCGGCTCCGGCAAGAAGTACAAGCGCTGCCACGGCGACCCGCAGTCGGACGTCTACAAGTTCTGAGTTCACCTACTGGGGACCTCGGACATCTGACCAGATGTCCGAGGTCCCTTTGCGTTGTCCGAGCTCCGGCTGTGCGGCGCGTCATGGCCAGGGAGTGGGGGATGTGGTGGTGTGGGGGGATGTGGCTGACGGAGAAGTTTGGATTGTCCGTTCCGCTGGTGGGTGCGCCGATGGCGAACGTGAGCGGCGGTCGGCTGACCGCCGCGATCTCCGCAGCCGGTGGGCTGGGGATGCTCGGCGCCGGGTCCGCGGTGAGCGCCGACTGGATCCGGGCCGAGGGCGCGGTCGCGGCTGAGGGCGGCAAGCCGTACGGCGTCGGCCTGATGGCGTGGTCCGTCAAGGATCACCCGGAGCACCTCGACGCCGTGCTCGAGCTCAAGCCTGCCCTCGTGTCGCTCAGCTTCGGCGACTATGCGCCGTACGTCGGGGCGCTGCACGAGGAAGGCATCGTCGTCGCGATGCAGGCCGGGACGGTGGCCGACGCGCGGGAGGCGATCGACGCCGGGGTGGATGCGATCGTCGCCCGTGGCGCTGAGGCCGGCGGTCACGGGCGCAACGCGGTCGCCACACTTCCTTTGCTGCAAGCGATTCTCGACCTCACCAACCTCCCGGTGCTCGCGGCCGGAGGCATCTCCGGTCCGCGCGGGCTGGCCGCCGTACTGGCTGCTGGGGCGGCCGGCGGTTGGGTCGGTACGGCGTTCCTCACCTGTGCCGAGGCCCTGACGCCGGACTCGGTGCGGGCGCGGGTGATCGAGGCGGACGAGACCGACACGGTGTACGGCACCGTGTTCGACGCGGCCTCACGGGCGGGGTGGCCGGACGAGTTCGGCGGCCGGGCGCTCCGGAACGCCTACTTCGACTCGTGGGAAGGCCGCGAGGAGGAGCTCAAGGCCGACGACGCCGGCCACGACGACTACGTGACCGGGGTCCGCTCCGCCGACCCGGCCCGCGCGTCCATCTACGCAGGCCAAGGCGTCGGCGCGCTCACTTCCCAGTCGACCGCCGACGAGGTCGTGCGCTCCTTCGCCGGCTACCGCAGGTACCTCGACGCCGCGCGTTGACCGCCGGCTACCTCCCGCCGCGCTGCGCCTTGAACCACATCACAACCATCGCTGAGATCTTGACGTCCGGCGTTTTAACCGGTTTAGATGTCGTCTAAACCGGTTTAAAGCGTGTCGAGCGAGGTGTGATGAGCAAGCAGCGGCCGACGATCGCCGATGTGGCGAGCCGGGCAGGTGTGTCCAAGGGCGCGGTGTCGTTCGCGCTCAACGGGCGGCCCGGACTGGCCCAGGCGACCGTCGACAAGATCCTCGCCGCGGCCGACGAGCTGGGCTGGCGGCCGAGCAACCGGGCCCGGTCGCTGTCGGTCTCGAAGGCGTTCGCGCTCGGCCTGGTGATCACCCGGGACCCGGACGTGCTGTCCTCGGACCCGTTCTTCTCCGCCTTCATCGCCGGCGTCGAGAGCGTGCTGTCCACCCGCGGGCAGGCCCTGGTCCTGCAGGTCGTCACCGCCGGCGAGGAAGAGGAGGCCGGGTACCGGCGGCTGGCCCAAGACGGCCGCGTCGACGGCGTCTTCCTGTCCGACCTCCGGCACGAGGACCCCCGGATCGACCTGCTGGTCGAGCTCGGGATGCCCGCGGTGACCCTGAACCGGCCGGACGGCACGTCGCCGTTCCCGGCCGTCGTCCTGGACGACCGCCCGGGCACCCGCGCGGTCGTCGAGCACCTCGTCGCGCTCGGCCACACCCGGATCGCGCACGTCGCGGGCCCGCCCGCCTTCGTGCACGCGACCGCGCGGTCGACCGCCTTCGTGGCGGCCCTGGCCGACGCCGGGCTGCAGCCGGCCGCGATCGAGACCGGAGACTTCACCGCCGCGGCCGGGATCGAGGCCACCCGGCGGCTGCTCGCGCTGCCCGAGCCGCCGACCGCGATCGTCTACGCGAACGACCGGATGGCGATCGCCGGCCTCGGTGCCGCCCAGGCAGCCGGGCTGACCGTCCCGGACGACCTGAGCATCGCCGGCTTCGACGACAGCGAACTGGCCGAGTACGTCCACCCCGGCCTGACCACCGTGCGCGCCGACCCGTTCCGCTTCGGCGAGGCGGCCGCCCAGACCCTCAACCAGGTCGTCGACGGCGAGTCCGACGTACCTGATGCCGAGCTGGCGCCCGCCGAGCTCGTCGTACGGCGCTCCACCGCCGCACCACCCCCCGCATAGCGCTATCCCCTGGCGCACTTGGAGGAACCATGAAGTTGCAAGCAGGACTGCTGGCCCTGGTACTGGCCGGCTCGCTCGCCGCGTGTGGCGACGGCGGGGGCGGCGCTGGTGACGCCGACGCCGCGGCCAAGGCCACCGGGCCGATCACCATCTGGTACTCGAACAACAAGGAAGAAGTGGCCTGGGGCAAGCAGATGGTCACGGCCTGGAACACCGCGCACCCGGACCAGAAGGTGACCGCCCAGGAGATCCCGACCGGGAAGAGCTCCGAGGAGGTGATCGGGGCCGCGATCACGGCCGGCAACGCGCCGTGCCTGATCTTCAACACCTCGCCGGCCTCGGTCTCGCAGTTCCAGAAGCAGGGCGGCCTGGTGCCGCTGGACACGTTCAGCGACGGCAAGTCGTACATCGAGGACCGTTCCGGTGACGTGGCCCAGCAGTACAAGTCGACCGACGGCAAGTACTACCAGCTGCCGTGGAAGTCGAACCCGGTGATGATCTTCTACAACAAGAAGGCGTTCGCCAAGGCCGGGATCGACACCGCGAAGCCGCCGCTGGCGACGTACGACGAGTTCCTCGACACCTCCCGCAAGCTGGTCGCCGCGAAGGCCGCGAAGTTCGCCATCTACCCGGCGCCGAGCAACGAGTTCTTCCAGTCCTGGTTCGACTTCTACCCGCTGTACGCGGCCGAGAGCGGCGGCAAGCAGCTGGTCGCCGACGGCAAGGCGACGGTCAACTCAGACGAGGGCAAGAAGGTCGCGCAGTTCTGGCGGACCATGTACGCCGACAAGCTGGCGTCGCAGGAGAAGTACACCGGTGACGCGTTCGTGGACGGCACCGCCGCGATGGCCGTGGTGGGTCCGTGGGCGATCGCGACGTACAAGGGCAAGGTCGACTGGGGCGTGGTCCCGGTGCCGACCTCGGCCGGCAAGCCGGCGAACGAGATCCACACCTTCTCGGACGCGAAGAACGTCGGAATGTACTCGGCCTGCAAGAACCGCGGCACCGCGTGGGAGGTGCTGAAGTTCGCCACCAGCCAGGAGCAGGACGGCAAGTTCCTCGAGGCGACCGGCCAGATGCCGCTGCGCAAGGACGTGGCGTCGGCGTACGCGGACTACTTCGCCAAGAACCCGGACTACAAGACGTTCGCGGACCAGGCGGCCCGCACCGTCGAGGTGCCGAACGTGCCGAACTCGATCACCATCTGGCAGACCTTCCGGGACGCCTACTCCAAGTCGGTCATCTTCGGCCAGGAGGACCCGGGTGCGGCGCTGGACGGCGCGGCGCAGAAGGTCGATCAGCTCGCCGCGCAGTCATGACCCGACTGGCCTCGACCGGCGCAGGGCGGCGGCCCGGCGCCCGGGGTGGGATCCTCGGCCGGATCCTCGGTGAGCATCCGGCCGGGACCGCCTTCGTCACGCCGTACGTCGTGTTCCTGGCGGCCGTGTTCGCCTACCCGCTCGGGTTCGCGGTGTACATGGCGTTCCACGACTACTTCTTCACCGCGCCGGGCGCGATCGTGGAACGGCCGTTCGTCGGGTTCGACAACTTCGTCACGGTGCTCTCGGATCCCGCGGTACGGCGTTCCTTCGTCAACGTGGCCATCTTCCTGGTGATCAACGTGCCGCTGACCGTGGTGCTGGCGCTCGGACTGGCGACCGCGTTGAACGGGGCGATCCGGTGGCGGACGTTCTTCCGGGTCTCGTACTACGTCCCGTACGTGACCGCGAGCGTCGCGGTGGTCGGGGTCTGGCTGTTCCTGTTCAACTCGAACGGGCTGGTGAACTCGATCCTCGGGCCGCTCGCGCCGGACCCGTCCTGGCTGGTGAACTCGGCGCTGGCGATGCCGACCATCGCGGTCTACGTGACCTGGAAACAGCTCGGGTTCTTCATCCTGCTGTACCTGGCGGCGTTGCAGAACGTGTCGAAGGACCTGTACGAGGCGGCGTCGATGGACGGCGCCGGCCGGTGGAAGTCGTTCCTGAACGTGACCGTGCCCGGCGTGCGGCCGGCGACGACCCTCGTCGTACTGCTGGCGACGGTGACCGGGGCGAACCTGTTCACCGAGCCGTACCTGCTGACCGGCGGTGGCGGTCCGGACGGGGCGTCGGCGTCACCGGTGCTGGTGATGTACCAGAAGGGCATCGAGCAGGGGAACCCGGACCTCGGGGCCGCGATCGGGGTGCTGCTCGTGATCGGCGTACTGATCCTGGCGCTGATCGAACGGCGCTTCGTGGGGAGGGAGGACTGATGCGGCTGCGGTTCGTCGCGCTGCTCGCCGGCGCGTTCGTGTTCCTGTTCCCCTTCTACTACATGCTGATCGGTTCGCTGCAGGCCGAGCCGGATCCATCGGTCAGTGGGGCGTTCCCGTCGCCGGGGAACCTGACCGGCCACAACTACGTGGAGATCAACAACGAGATCAACCTCGGCCGGTCGCTGATCAACTCGGGGATCTTCACCGGCGGGGTGATCTTCGGGACGCTGGTGTTCGGTGTGCTCGCCGGGTACGCGCTCGCGCGGTTGCGGTTCCGCGGTCGCGGGCTGGTGTTCAGCCTGATGCTGCTGGTCCAGGTGGTGCCGTTCCAGCTGCTGACGATTCCGCTGTACGTGCTGATCGTGCGCAGCTACGGGCTGGCCGACTCCTACCTCGGGATGATCCTGCCGTTCGCGATCAACTCGACCGCGGTGTTCGTGTTCCGGCAGTACTTCCTCCAGCTTCCGCAGGAGCTCTTCGACGCGGCCCGGATCGACGGCGCCGGCGAGCTGGGCATCCTGTGGCGGGTGGCGATCCCGTTGGTGAAACCCGCGCTGCTGACTGGTGTGCTGCTGACCTTCATCGGGCCGTGGAACGAGTTCCTCTGGCCGTTCCTGATCACCAAGCAGCAGGACCTGCAACCGCTGGCGGTCTCGTTGTCGAACTACCTGACCACGGTGTCGTCGCGGGCCGCGAACCCGTTCGGCGCGGTGCTCGCCGGGGCGTGCGTGCTGGCCGCGCCCGCGGTGACGTTGTTCCTGATCTTCCAGCGCCGGTTCATCTCCACGAACCTCTCGTCCGGCGTCAAAGGCTAATCCTGAAAGGCTTTGTTGTGACTGTTCCTTACACCCTTACTCGTGTCGGCGTGCTGATGACGCCCGAGCCGGGCAACGAGCTCGAGGCCGAAGGGGTGCTGAACCCGGCCACCGGCCACACCCCGGACGGCACGCTGTACCTGCTGCCCCGGCTGGTTGCTCCGGGCAACGTGTCCCGGGTCGGCCTGGCCGAGGTCGAACTCGCCGACGGCGTCCCGGTCGGCATCCGGCGCGAAGGCGTCGTACTCGCCCCGGACGAGGGCTGGGAGCGCGGGCTGAACAACGCCGGCGTCGAGGACCCGCGGGTGACCTGGATCCCGTCGCTCGGCACCCACGTGATGACCTACGTCGCCTACGGCCCGCTCGGCCCCAAACCCGCGCTGGCCACCTCGGTCGACCTGCGCTCCTGGGAACGGCTCGGGCCGCTGCACTTCGAGTACCAGCCCGACCTCGACACCGACCTGAACCTGTTCCCCAACAAGGACACCGTGTTCTTCCCCGAACCGGTCACCGGCCCGGACGGCGAGCCCTCGTACGCGATGCTGCACCGGCCGATGTGGGATCTTGGCTGGTTCCGCGAAGGCGAAGGGGTCCACCTCCCGGCCGGCATCAAGGACGACCGGCCCGGGATCTGGGTCTCGTTCGTGCCGATCGCCGACGTCGAGCGCGACGTGCGCAACCTCGTGCACCTGCGCAACCACCGGCTCGTCGCGATGTCGGAGTACCCCTTCGAAGAGCTCAAGATCGGCGCCGGCCCGGCACCGCTGCGAGTGCCCGAGGGCTGGCTCGTGATCCACCACGGAGTGACCGGCGAGCAGCCGCAAGGCTTCGACCCCACCACGCAGAAGGTCAGCTACGCGGCCGGCGCGCTGCTGCTCGACGCCACCGACGTGACCAAGGTGATCGCCCGGACCGAGGAGCCGATGCTCGTGCCGGAGACCGACGAAGAGCGGATCGGGACCGTCGGGAACGTGGTGTTCCCGACCGCCATCGAAGAGGTCGACGGAGTGCACTACGTCTTCTACGGAATGGCCGACGCCGCCATCGGCGTGGCCAGATTGGATCGGGTGTCATGAGGATCCGCCGCCGAACCGTCCTCGGCGGCGCCCTCGCTCTGGGCGCTGCGTCTGCGGTCACGTCGCCTGCCTCGGCCACGGGCCGGTTGACCAACCTCGCGCATCTCGACTACCTGCGTACGACGGTGACGCCGCCGGCCGCACCTGGTCACAGCACTTACGGCTCGGGGCCGTTGGGCGTCCTGTGGACCTACGCGGATCGGCAAGCCGACGGCTCGTACAAGCGGATCGGCGGTGGGACCTACGACCCGGTGACCGACACCTACAGTCAGGGTGCGTTCAACGCGGACGACATCTCGCGTGCGGCCGTGGTCTACCTGCGCAGTGGTCGGCTCGACGTTGCCCGGGATCTGCTCCGGGGTCTCACCTACCTGCAGTCGCCCAACGGCAACGTCGTTCTGTGGATGCAGCCGGACGGGACGCTCAACCCCAGCGCGGAGCCGGTCGAGCTTCCGGATCCGTCGGACTCCGGGCCGTCGTACTGGCTCGCTCGTACGGTCTGGGCGCTGGGGGAGGGGTACGCCGCCTTCCGCCGGGTGGACCGCGGGTTTGCCGAGTTCCTTCGGGATCGGCTCGAGTTGGCGCTGGCCGCGTTGGTGCGGCAGGTGCTGGTTCGGTACGGCGAGTGGCACATCGTCGACGGTCGCCGGGTCCCTGCGTGGCTGATCGTGAACGGTGCTGACGCGACGTCGGAGGCCGTGCTCGGGTTGACGGCGTACGTGCGTGCTGGTGGGTCTGCGCGGGCTCGGAGGGCGCTGACGCAGTTCGCTTCGGGGATCGCTGCAATGAGTGCCGGGTCGTCGCGCGAGTGGCCGTTCCGGGCGCTGCTGCCTTGGGGTGAGTCGATCGCGGTCTGGCATGCGTGGGGCGCGCAGATGCCGTCAGCGTTGGCTGCTGCCGCGTCCGTCGTGGGCACTCCGGTCGGGCCCGCGATCGGGGACACGGCTGGGTTCACTCCGCTGCTGCTGACCGCGGGCGGGCCGGACAATGGCTGGCTGCCGGCGCCGATCGACCGTACCCAGATCGCTTATGGCGTCGACGCTCGACTGCAGGGCTTGCTGGCTGTCGGACTGGCTGGGACTCGGCAGGTCGCTGCGTTCGTCGCCGCCTGGTACTTCGGCGCGAACCGTGCCGGCGAGGCGATGTACGACGCTGCGACCGGGCGCACGTACGACGGGATCTCGGGCGACGGCGTGATCAACCGCAACTCCGGCGCCGAGTCCACCATCCACGGCCAGCTCTCGATGCTGGCCCTCGACGCCAACCCCGCCCTCGCCGCCCTCGCCCAGCAGTTGGGTGCCGGGCCGCTTGCCCGCTCGGGCCTGCAGGTCGTCGAAGGTGAGTCCGCCTCCGGCGGCACTGTCGTCACTCCGCCGTCCGCGTGGACCGGCGAATCCCAGTGGAGCAACGGTTCCTACGTTGCGCTGACCTCCGGATCATCGGCTGTCTGGACGTTGGAGCCGTCGCCGCAACTGCGTTTGGTGCTCCCGGTCGTCAACCTGCTCGACCCCGGTACGACGAGCTGGACGTCCGGCTCGTCCACCCTGGGAGAGATCGACCACAGCGCTCCTGGGCCGCAAGGCATCTCCGCGGCCCCGGGTGTGCTGCAGCCGATCACGTTGGGTCGACCGCTTCCGCCGTACGCGACGAGCCTCGAGGCGGTTGCCACTACCGGCACGGCTCAGATCGACGCGCTGCTGCTCATCCCCAGCATCAGCACGCTGCAGCTCGGCTCCGCCGTGCTGCTGTCCAGCGTCGACCCGCATCCGCGGACGTTCTCTGTGCGCAGCCAGCCGGGCGCCATCGCGTACAGCTACACGGCTCAGGGCACTCTGCACTCGCGGCGCCAGTTGGCTGGTGGGACCGGCAGGGTTCTCGTCCAGCCGGGTGGATTCACCGTCGTGCTTTGAGTGCTTCGGCGCACCAGTCGGCGACGAAGGCCAGCGCCTGGCCGCGTTGCTGGAAGAGGTGGTGGCTGTCGGCTTGCTGGTGGTAGGCATTGTGGGACGCGTCGGAGGCGGTGGCGAGCAGGCGGGGGAGAAGCCAGGCGTACTTGACGCCGGACGCCATCACGGCGAGGCGAACCAGATCGGGTTCGCCTCGCCAGCCGGCTTCGCGCAGGCCCTCCAGATAGTTGTCGATGCACGTCTCGGCAAGCTCGGGCAGTCGTTCGGCCGGCCAGAACAAGTCGAACACGGCATCCGGGATGTGGTTGCCGATGTCCTCACCCAGCGCGCCGTCGCCCATGAACGCCCAGTCGAGCAACGCAAGCTCGCCGGTCGGCCGCTGGATGACGTTGGACACCCAGAGATCGAGATGGCAACGGGCGCGCGGCAACCGCTCGGTCAGCTCGAGCAGTTCGTTGCGATGGGCAAGCAGGTGTCGCCAGCCCTCGCGCAGCCGGTCCGGCCAGGTGTCTGCGACCAACGGCTGCTGCCAGGCCGCATCGTCGTCGGCCAGGTCCATCGGCACGTCCCGCGTCGTCGAGTAGTCCCGCAGGAAGCCGATCGACGTCCACGGTCGATGGGTTGGCGGCCGCCCCTGCCACCGCCCCACAGCACGCGCCAACGCGGCATGCCCGGCCAGCGTCAGCTCGGTCCCCGGGGTCCCTTGGATGTCCTCCATCATCAGCACTGCCCTGGGTTCCCCTGCTTCGTCCGGGAGATCGACAACCTCCGCCTCGGGCAGGACCAGGCCGGCGGCGGCGAGTTGCTTGCGGAGTTCGTCGTCGCGATAGACCTCGACCTCGCGACGCCAGTAGTTCCAGTGCCGCGGGTCGTCCGACGCGGCCCACGGCCCCGTTGACGTTGTCGGCTTGCGCAGTACCTTCCGGACTGCCGTGCGTCCATCGGTATAGGACACGCGCTCGACGGTCTCGGTCACTGCGTTGAGTGGGTTGTGTCGCAGAGTCTCACTCACAAGCAGCTATGGTGACACGCCCTAGCTGAGGAGCAGGCGTGGCGGCAGACCAGTCAGTGCTTTGACGTCCCGCGTGAAGTGGGCTTGGTCGGCGTACCCGGTGAGTACGGCTACGTCCGCGAGCGCGAGCCCGGTCCGCGCATGGTCGAGCGCGACGTTCATCCGCAGCACGCGGTCGAGCATCTTCGGCCCGTAGCCGAACGCATGCAGGCAGCGCCGGTGCAGCTGCCGCTCGCTCAGCCCGACGCTCCCGGCCAGCGAGAGCACGCCGGCTCCGCCGCGAAGCATCCCGCTGCGGACGGCACGCAGTACCTGCGTGATCAAGCGATCCGGCGGCTCCTCGATCAGGTCCGCCACCGCCTGCTCCAGCGCCAACGCCGGGACCTCCGCCAGCCGCACCTGATCCGCCAGCCGCCGGCTCCGCGTCGGTGACCAGAGATCCGCGAGCGGCACGCGTTCGTTGAGGAGCTCCTTCGCCGGTACGCCGAGGAATCGCGGAGCCGTCCCCGGTGCGAACCGGATCCCGGCGTACCGAGTCCCCGCCTCCGCCGAGCCGATCCACGCGCGGCTGTCCGGGCCCGCGATGACCAGTTGGTCGTCCATCAGGAGCAGGTCCATGCAGCCGTCCGGGAGAACGCGGTACTCGCCGCCTTCCGCCGTACGGGTCCACAAAGCCGCGCCCGGTACCCGCGCGGGGCGCTCCCGATACGGCTCGAACTCAGTCACGACCTCAGTCTGTAACCCGCCACCGACAATTCCACACCTGCACGCCGTTCAGCTAGCGTCGGAGCATGCAGTTCGACCGGTACACCGTGATCCTGCTGACGCTCCGGCCGGACGCGCCCGTGATGACCGACGCGGAGGCGACCGCCCTCCAGGACCGCCACCTGGCCCACGGCGCGGATATGCAAGAGCGTGGCCTGGTCCTCGCCCGCGGCCCGCTCACCGACCAGGACGACGAGCGCTACCGAGGCTTCTCCGTCTGGTCCGTGGACCAGGAAACCGCCCGAACCTACGCCGAAGCCGACCCCGCAGTCCGAGCCGGCCGCCTGGCCGTCACGGTCATGACGTGGATGATGCCCGCCGGCAACCTGCAGTTCGCCAAGGTCCATCCACCCCGATCGATCGCCGAGGCAACCGCCGACTGAGCACAGCAATCCGATCGTGCTGTTGCTGTCATCCGGTTGCGGCAGCTGGCGGCGTACGTTGGCCGAATCGATCGATCGGATCGGTCTTCGTCGTTCGGGGGAACGAATGCCAGAGAACACCGCGCTGATTCCAGCCCACCAGACAACCGGCTGCCCGGCGACCACTGGGGTGCCGCCGGCCCAGCCGGTCCCACCCAGCGAGTCGATAGCGCAGCAAGCAGCGAAGGAACTCGCCGCCGCCGGTCAACGCGCCGGGGCGACCCGCCCCACACCTCCGCCAGTCTCCGCACCGCTCGCGCGCCACAGCGCCGAGCGGCCTCTGGTCGCGTCGTCAACCACACGGGTTGGCACGCTGCGGTTCACACCTCTGCCCGCTGCCGTCTGCCCACCGCAGCCCCACGCCACCCTGTGGACACGCATCCGATCCCTGTGGAAACGCAGCTGACGATCGCCGACCCGCACCCTCAGCCGAGTTCCAGGGCGGTGCAGACCCAGCGGTTGCGGCGGATCTCGAGGCGGAGTGCGATCGCACGGGACCGATGACCATGCCGAACGTGGGCAGCCACCTCGGCAACGTCCGTCGCCGGACAACAAACCCGGACCGACCGAACCGCACTCCGCTCCTTGGCCCCACGCCCGGTCGCCGTGGTCGTCATCCCCAGCACCCGAACCCGCCGATTCAGCTCAGCGAACACCACATCATCCGTGAACCGCACCAACTGAGAAATCGGCCGATCCCCAGCCAACACCTCAGAAACCGCCTGAGCCAACCGCCCACCCCAAACCCGAACATCCGGCAGGGGGCTTGGGTCGTTGGGGGTTGTGGGGGCGATGCCGACGCGTTTGAGGGCTTGGTGGCGGAGGGCGAGGGTGTTGGTGGGCATGGTGCCGGCGTGGCGGACGGTTGCCGGTACGGCGTGCTGCGACGGGTCGACGTCAACCGCGCGGAGGCGTGGGGTTGCCACGTCGGACAGGCTCGAGTGGGAGTCGGCGGCCTCGGTGAGAGGTGGGACTGGGGCCAGCGTCGGACCGGTCTGGTCCGGGCGTTGGGTGGGGGCCGCGGGGAGGTTTTGCTGGCTCATGTCACTTCTCCTGGTGGGTGGGCGGCACGGGGTTGCCGGTCGCGGGCGGCGGGATACGCAGCACCTGGCCGGGACGAATCAGGTCGGGGTCGGGCCCGATCAGCTGGCGGTTGGCGGCGTACCAGGCCGGCCAACGAGAGGCGATGTCCTGCGGGGTCGCTTGCGGGCCGAGCTCGGTCGCGGCGATGCTCCAGAGCGTGTCGCCGGGTTTCACGACCACCCGGCGAGGCACCCGCACCGGCTGCCCCGACCGCACATCCGTATACCGAACCGCAGCCCCCGCAGTAGGCCGATCCGGCACCCCCACCCGCACCCGCCCATCCCCCGCCACACCCCGGCGACCCCGAGCCTCAGCCGGCCCACCGGTCTGGGGCTGGGAGTCAGCCGGCGCCCCGGCCTGGGACCGGGAGTTAGCCGCGGCACCGGGCTGAGGCAGGGAGTCGGCTGGCGCGCCGGTGTTGGTGCCAGTCCGTTTGGCTGACGGGTTGGGGTCGGGAGCGGCGGTCTGCGGCTGCGGCGCAGGGCGGCGCGGCTCCAGTGGTACAACCCCCTCGGTCCGACCGTCCCGCCGTAGGTCGTGCGGCGCGTGAGCATCCCGCGGCACGACGTCCTGCGGCCTAGCAGCCTGCGTGTGGGTGGTGGATAGGGCCGAGCCGGTCAGGCGGACGGTGGACGGCGGCTCGGTGGTGCGCCAGGTGCTTGCGTTCGGTGTGGTGCCGGTCAGCAGGGTGGAGCGGGGTTCGTTGGTTGGTGGGTGCTCGGTGGTGGGCTGCAGGGTGGAGCGGGGCTCGGTCCAGGGGCGGTTGATGGGGGCGTCGGCCGGCGTGGCGTGGGCGGTGGTGAGGGTCAAGGGGGTCGCGGCGGCCAGACCGAGGGTGGTGCGGAGGAGGGTCCGGGCGGTCCGGGTGGTGATTAGGGCGGCGAGGGCGGAGGCGGCGGCGCCGAGGACGCCTGGAAGCTGTTCCAGAGCGGTTGTCGTGACCGCCAGGGCGAGCCAGGCGTAGGCGATCCAGGCGACTGTGGCGACCGCCAGGACGGTCAGTGAGTCGAGGTCGTGGCTGGTGGCTGCGCCGTACGAACCGGCCGTTATCCAGCGCAATGCCAGGCCGAGGGCGGCCAGCGTCGCCAGGGCGAGCAGGCCCTTCAGTCCTCGGATCATCGCGTTCACCCCACTTAGCCTCTGATCTATGAGTTTGCGTAAGTTTGCGTCTGCTTGACCACTATAGACCGGTAGTGATGCCGGTTCGCAAGTGGAAATGTCACGCAGCGTCGGCTTGGCGCACGGAAGGTGAGCAGGATCGGGTAGGTTCGCCGCCATGCGGTGGGATGCGTTGTTCGCGGACCTGGAGTCGCAGTTCGACGCGCTCCAGGCGGAGGATCTGTACGGCGAAGTGGCGGACCGGATCCGCGCTGAGGTCGGCAAGATCACCGTGCTCGACCGGCTGCGAGGCGCCGTCGACACCGTCGTACGGGTGGAGCTGACGAACGCCGAGCCCGTGCAGGGTCAACTCACCCGGGTCGGGAAGGACTGCCTGCTGATCGAGGCCGAGCGCGCCGAGGAGTGGCTGATCCCAGTTGCCGCGCTGGTCGCCGTACATCGGCTGGGGCCGTGGGCCGAGCCGGCAGTCGGCGCGGTGGCGGGGAAGCTCGGCCTGACGCACCTGCTGCGCGGGATCGCGCGCGACCGCTCACCGGTGACGCTGTTCTGCGGCGGGGCGCCCGTCACCGGGACGATCGACCGGGTCGGGGCGGACTTCCTGGAGCTCGCGGAGCATCCGCTGGACGCGCCGCGGCGGCGGACCGAGGTCTACAACGTGCGCCTGGTGCCGACCCAGGCGCTCTGTGCGGTACGACGCCGCTAGCCGGAGCGGCCGCTAGTTGTGCACGTCCTCCGACTGCTCGGCGTCCTCGCCGAACGGGTGCGCGTCGATGAACTCGCGAGTCTCGGTGTAGAGCCGCTCGATGTACTTCTCCAGCTCACTCGCCTCGACCCGCCACTGCCCGCGCCCGCCGATCTTCACCGCGGGGATGTCACCGCGGCGGACCAGGGCGTACACCTGGTTCGCGGAGATGTTGAGCACCTCGGCGACGTCGGCGAGCTGGAGGAAGCGCGGAGTCGGCATCCGGTCTGCTCCTTCACGTAGTGGCTGGTTCCTTCAGTTTGCCATGGTTGGCGATCGGACGATCCCGTTTGTCCCCAGGCTGACAGCCTGTGGATAGCCGTTCACGGTGTGGTGCCCGGACACGGCAGAATGTCGGCTCAGATGGCGATCGATTGACTGGGGAGTTCGACGTGGTCGACACAGCAGTGCGCGGTACCGGGTTCGGGGCGTCGTCCGTCCCCGCGCAGCGCAACCGGCGGGCCCGGTGGAAGGACGGCCGGCTCGTGCTCGGCGTGCTGCTGGTCGCGATCACCGCGCTGGCCGGCGCCAAGCTGCTCTCGTCCGCCGACGACACCACCACGATCTGGGCGGCCAAACGGGACCTGCCGGCCGGGACCAAGCTGACCGGCGACGACCTCACGACCGCGCGGGTCCGCTTCACCAACGGCGAGGACGCGGGGAGGTATGTCGCTGCCGACGCCGATCTGAAGGGGCTCGTCGTCAGCCGCGCGGTCGACGTGGGCGAGTTCGTGCCCCGGGAAGCGGCCGTCTCCGAGTCGGACAACGACCGCACCGAGTTGCCGCTGTCGGTCGCGACCGGGCGCCTGCCGTCGGACATCGCGGCCGGTGACGACGTCGACATCTGGGTGGTCCCGAAGGACGCGTCGCAGGCGAAGTTGCTCTGGGCAAAGGTCCGGGTGCTCCAGGCCGACGCGGTGAAGGGCGTGGCGGGTGGGTCGGCCCGACGGCAGGTCCTGGTCGGGCTGGCGCCCGACGACCTGCAACGACTGCCGGCCGCGTTGTCCGCGATGAGCACGGGGGAGCCGGTCCTCGTCAGGCGAGGCAACTGATGTCGGTACCAGTCCTCCTGGCCGTGACCGGGGCTCCGTGGGAGGCAGACGTCGTACGGCGGGCCGAGCGTGCGCCCGGGATTCGAGTGGTACGGCGATGTGTCGACATTGCCGACGTGATGGCGGCAGCCGCGAGTGGGCAGGCGCGGGCGGTCCTGCTCGCGGACGATCTGCCCAGGCTCACGTCCGACGCAGTCGCCGCGCTGCATGCGCGCCGGATCGCGGTGGTCGCGCTCGTGGACCCGACCGAGAACGGCGAACCCTTCGGCACCGAGGACAGGCTGAGCCGGATGGGGATCGAGCGCATCCTGCCGGCCGATGTCAGTCCGGAGGATCTCGGCCGGGCGATCACCGACGCGGTCGAGTCGGGTCCGCCGATGTCGGTGTCGCACTTCGCCGGTGGGTTCGTGCCGACGACGCCGGAGACGATGGGCCAGCCGCCGCCGGTCTACAACCAGGGCAGCGGCCGGATGATCGCGGTCTGGGGGCCGACTGGTGCTCCGGGGCGTACGACGGTCGCCGTTGGGCTCGCGTGTGAGCTTGCAGTAAAGGGCGTGCCGACGTTGCTGGCCGATGCCGACGTGTACGGCGGGACGGTCGCGCAGCATCTCGGGATGCTCGATGAGACCTCGGGGCTGGCGGCCGCGGCGCGGTCGGCGGCGAGTGGTGCGCTGGACATGGCGATGCTGGCGAAACATGCGCGGCAGGTCGAACCGCATCTGCTGGCGCTGACCGGGCTGAGCCGGGCGGACCGCTGGACGGAGCTGCGGCCGGCGGCGATCGAATCGGTCTGGTCGACTGCGCGGATGCTCGCGCCGTGCACAGTCGTGGACGTCGGGTTCTGCATCGAGAGCGACGAGGAGATCTCGTTCGACTCGCTGGCGCCCCGGCGCAACGGCGCGACACTGGCGACGCTCGAGGAGGCCGACGAGGTGGTCGTCGTCGGTACGGCGGACCCGGTCGGCCTCACGCGGTTGATCCGGGCGATCCACGAGCTGCGGTCGGTCGTGCCGTCGGTCAGCACACGGGTGGTGGTGAACCGGGTCCGGTCGGGTCCGCTCGGCAGTTCACCGTCCGATGCGATCGCGGAGGCGCTCGGGCGGTACGCGGGGGTCGAGGCAGCCGCGCAGCTCCCCTTCGACCAGCCGGCGGTGGATGCCGCGATCTCCCACGGTCGCAGCCTCGCCGAGGCCGCCAAGTCCAGCAAGCTCCGCAAGTCCCTCCAGCAGCTGGCGAACACGGTGACCAAAGACCTGTGACGGAAGGCGGGTCAGGGTTGGCTCGGTGGGGAATTGGGGGGAAACCCCACCGACAGCGACGTGGGGATGTGCCAGTGTTTGGGGAGTAGCCGACGCACCTAGGGGAACGTATGTCCGAGGTTCAGGGCCGGCCGGCCGGCACGATGAGTACCGAGCGGCGGTACGGGATCGCCATCTCGGTGGCGCTCATTCTGGGTGGCGTGTACTGGGCGCTGACCGGGCTGACCGAGGAGAGCAAGACGACCCAGGACAGCTACCCGGTCGAGGGGGACTCGCTGACGATCCAGACGACCTCGGTGGACGTCGAGGTGCGGTCCGGGGACGGGCCGGACGTGAAGGTCGAGCGGACGTTCGAGCGCAACGTGTTCGGGTCGGACCCGAAGGAGGACTACGAGGACGGGAAGTTGCAGCTGCGGGACAGCGGCTGCGGGTTCCTGTCGTTCGGGTGCGACACGAACTACGTCCTGACCGTGCCCAAGGACGTCAAGCTGACCGTCGAGAGCTCCAGCGGCGACATCAGGGTGTCCGGGCTGCCAGGCGGGGCGAACCTGAAGTCGAGCTCGGGCAGCATCGAGGCGGACGACGTCGGGGGATCGCTGTGGCTGGAGTCGAGCTCGGGCGATCTCGAGGCGCGGGGGCTGAGCGCGACCACGGTGAGCACGCAGAGCAGTTCGGGGAGCACCGAGCTGGACTTCATCTCCGCGCCGCAGTCGGTGGACGCCGAGTCGAGCTCGGGCGATGTGACGATCCGGATCCCGTCCGGGACCGAGACGTACAAGCTCGACACCGACACCTCCTCAGGGGACGAGACCGCCGACATCCGCAGCGACCCGTCCGCCACCCGCACCATCGACGCCAAGACCTCCTCCGGCGACCTGACCATCGAGTACAACCACTGATTCGCACCCCTGCGGGGTGCGGGAGGTCGGAGGCAGGCGACCGCAGCCGGTGACGCCTGGTGGGTGGGGTGGAGAAAGCTGCCATCGGTTGGGCAGCGGGGTGGTTACGGGGAGTTAGGGGGAGGGCCGCGAGGGTTAGCTCGGGTTTGTGCTGAGTAGGCTTGCGGGCATGTTGGTGGAGGCGGGTGTGCCGCGCGGGTTGCTGGTGGACTGGGGCGGTGTGCTCACTTCCGGGCTGGAGGATGCGCTGCGCCGGTGGGCCGAGGTGGACGGGTTCGACTTCGACTCGTACGTGCAGGCCGTGATGGCCTGGCTGCCCGCCGGGAACCCGGCCGAGGCGGTGGCGGAGGCCGAGCTGAACCCGATCCACGCGCTCGAGCGCGGCCAGCTCGCGGTCCCCGACTTCGAGCGCAAGCTCGCCTCGATCCTGGTCCGCCAAGACGGTTCGCCGGTCCCCGCGGAGGGCCTGATCGAGCGGATGTTCGCGCACTTCGAGCACCAGCCGGCGATGTCCGCGCTGGTCCGCCGGGCCCGCCAGCACGGCATCCGGACCGCCCTGCTGTCGAACTCCTGGGGCAACACCTACCCGCGCGACGCCTGGGACGGCATGTTCGACGACATCGTCATCTCCGGTGAGGTCGGGCTGCGCAAACCCGAGCCGGAGATCTTCCTGCTGGCCGCCCGCCGGCTGGACCTGAAGCCCGAGCAGTGCGTCTTCGTCGACGACCTCGAGCTCAACGTCGAGGGCGCGAAGGCCCTCGGCATGACCGCCGTCCTGCACACCTCGTACGACGACACCCTGAGTGCGCTGCAATCCCTGTTCGGAGTCGACCTGACGTGACCGTGATGTCCACCTCCTCCCCTGCGTCCCGCCCGCTCGTCTCTCGCCGCATCGTCATCGGGGTGGTCGCCTGCGCCGCTCTGGTGGCGCTGGGCGCCTGGGCGTACGGCCTGTTCGGCGGCATGATCGACCTCCGCGTGTACCGGATGGGCGGATCGGTGCTGCTCGACGGCGGTTCGCTGTACGACGCCAAGCTGCCGGGCTCAGGCCTGCCGTTCACCTACCCGCCGTTCGCGGCGATCGCGATGGTGCCGCTGGCCGCCGTACCGTGGAGTGCCGCGCTGGTCGTGTGGACCACGCTGTCGGTGCTGTGCATCACCGCGCTGTGGCGGACGAGCCTGCCGAAGACGGCCTGGTCGTTCTTCAACCAGCGCAAGCGCACCGCCGTGCTGGTCGCGCTCACCGCGCTGTCGCTGCTGCTCGAGCCGGTCTGGCAGACGATCCAGTTCGGCCAGATCAACCTGTTGCTGACCGC
Organism: Kribbella sp. NPDC050820; assembly: GCF_040653975.1. Taxonomy (NCBI): domain Bacteria; kingdom Bacillati; phylum Actinomycetota; class Actinomycetes; order Propionibacteriales; family Kribbellaceae; genus Kribbella; species Kribbella sp. NPDC050820. The sequence continues at coordinate 10,789 of NZ_JBFAHB010000066.1, read as the reverse complement.
AATGATCCTGCTGGACCTGGTGCGGCCGCAGGACGCGCGGCTGCGTGGGTTCTGGCTCGGTGTGGCGATCGGCGTCAAGCTGACCCCGCTGCCGTTGCTGGCGCTGCTCGTGGTCACGAAGCAGTGGCGGGCGCTGCGGAACGCCGTACTGGGTCTGCTGGCGACGATGGCGGTCGGGTTCGCGATCGTGCCGAAGCAGTCCTGGCGGTACTGGACCGAGGTGATCCTCGACGCCAACCGGGTCGGCGGCCTCGCCTACAGCGGCAACCAGTCGTTCAACGGCTTCCTGCACCGGCTGGGGAACGACGCGGGCTGGGTGCAGCCCACGTGGTTCCTGTTGTCGGCCGTGTTCGGCCTGCTGGTGCTGTGGATGGCCCGGCGGTACTGGCTCGCCGACGAGCGGGTCACCGCGATCGCCGTGATGGCGCTGGCCGTCCTGTACGCGTCGCCGGTGACTTGGAGCCACCACTGGGTGTGGATCATCCCGCTCGGTGTGAGCCTGATCCGCGCGGTCAACCGGGTCTGGGGTCTCAACCCGGCCGTGGTGACCGGTGTGCTGTTCTACGGCCTGTTCGTGCTGCGGTCGATCTGGTGGGTGCCATTCCGCGACGACCGCGAGCTGGACTGGACGTTCTGGCAGTCCATCCCCGGCAACTCGCACCTGATCCTCGGCATGATCGCGTTCATCGTCCTCGCGGTCACCAGCCGCAGTCTCCCTAAACCAGCGCCCGTAACGGCCGATCGAGCCTGACAGCCAACTCGGCGTCGACGTACGCCGCCTCAGTCAGCAGTACGTCGACACTCGCTCGAAACGCACGCTGCAGCTCAGCAGGCTCCAGCGACCGCACCAGCGTCGCCTCCACGGGAGCCGTGGTGGCGGAGGGCAACAGGTGAAGGCCACGCCCCTGCGAGTGCGGGACATCGTGCCGCAGGCAGGCCAGCATCAGCACGTGGTCCCGCACGCCGCTGATCATGTACTCCGCCTGCCACGCCTTGCCCCGCGCGATGCTGGAGCGCGCATGCAACGCGTACAGCCACCCCATACCGACCAGGTCCACGGCAGCGGGCACGCCCCATGGGGGCTGGTCGGCACCCTCACCGAACAGCAGGCGGAAGCTAGGCCCGACTGCACCGAAGGAGCCCGCCGGCGCGAACGCAATGTCCACCTGCAACGTGGACTCAAGCAGGAATACCCGATAGACGGTGTCCCGCGACCACCTGTCCGTGTGGTGCACAGCGCTGTACGACCCGTACATCCGGTCAGTCCAGTCAGCCAGTACGGCGTCCTGCGACGCAGCAGCCGTCAACCCAAGCGCAAGGTCCACATCGGACCACTCGTCCTCAGCACCCAGCGCAGCCGAGCCAGTCAGCGCAGCACCGGCGACACGCTCGTCGGCCCGGGCCGCTGCCACCAGCGCGTCCCGCAGTGCCTCGCGCTCGGCAACCGTGTACATCACGTGGAAAACAGTAGGAGCAGACCGCCCGTGGTGTAGCCGACCATGACGACGAGCAGCGGCACCTGACCGGCCAGCGCCTTGTTGCGTGGGAAGAGCGCGACGGCGCGGTCGTGGGCCGAGATCACGCCCGCTAGGTGACCGCAGACCACCGCCAGCACCTGGAGGACCGCGATCGTCCCGCTGTGGTTGGTAATGCCGGTGTTCACCGCGAGCAACCCGGTGCCGAACACGTTCGCCCCGTTGCTGAGCGGGTCACTCAGGTAGATGAGCGTCCGCTGCCCCTCGAGGATGAACAGGGTCAGGTAGTGCGCGACGACGTACCCGAGGGCGATCGGTACGACGGAGTGCGCGAACAGCCTGGGGAGCGCCCGGCGCGAGCTGTGCGACAGCCGCCCGGCCAGCAGCGTGGCGCCGGAGTACGTGACCAGCACGAACAGAATGAACCCGATCAGCGCCAGCGTGCCGAGCAGCGTCATCGAGTAGTCGGTGTTCTGCGCCCAGCCGATCCAGGCCGACGAGTTCGAGAAACCGTCGTACGCCGTCGAGCCGAGGAGGGCCGACACCATGCCGACGAGACCGGGCAGCGGCTTCAGGCCGTCCAGGTTCTCCAGCGGGCGGCGGACCACCAACAGTCCGTCGGTACGGCGGCCCCACGGCGACAACCGGGCCATCAGCGAGGCGTAGACCTCGAACGGGTCGCCGGTCGAGAACCAGCGGTCGCCGAACAGGATCGCGCCGAACAGCATGATCACGACGTACAGCGCCATCCAGGCCTGCAGCACCGGGATGGTGGCCCGGTCCGGGGCGACGAGCTCGAGCCAGGTGAAGGCGAAAATGCCCAGTGTCGCCGGCCAGAGGCCGAGCCAGGGCGGGAGCCGGAGCAGGCCCTTCGACGGGGGCTGGCGGAGGACCTTGCACAGCAGCAGGTGGACGGTGCGCAGCGGGTTCAGGGTCCGCCAGACCGGGCCGAGCAGCAGCGAGATCGGCACCAGGCCGACCCAGACCAGGATGTAGATGAAGCCGAAGATCGGGTTGGTCAGCCGGTCCACGCCGAACAGCAGCGCGACCATCGCGTAGCCGAAGATGGCCAGGCCGACCAGCCGGACGATCCAGCGGAACCAGCTCGCGTCGACGGTCCGCGTGATTGCGGCCGGCAACGGCTTTCCGGAGGCGTCGCCGCGGTACTTCGGGTTCCGCCAGGCCAGCGCGAGGACGACGAACGACAGCGCGATCGCGACCGCGGCGCCGCCCACGGCCAGCCCGAACGGGATCGGCAGGTCCTGCCGGCCACCGATCCCGTGCAGCGGGAGCAGAAGAGGAGTGGTCACGAGACGACGAGCTTGGCGACGAGCTTGCCGCTTTCGTGGGTCTCGATCTCGAAGGTGCCCTTCATGTTCGCGGTGAACTTGACCGAGGCGGGCTTGCCCGGGGTCAGCGGGAGCTCCTTGTCGTAGCCGTGGATGTGCAGCTCGTCCGGCGCGTCGCTGATCGCGGTGACCAGGACGGTCTGACCGGCCTTGACCTTGATGCTCGCGCCGCTCGGGTTGACCTTGCCGTTGGCAACGGTGACGTTGATGGTGACGTCGGCCTGCTCACCGGACGGGTCGGCGGTGTTCGACGGGCTGCTCGGGTTCGGCTTGCCCGGCGTCTGGGTCATCGTCGGCAGGTCGGTGGGGGTACTGGAGGGAGCGGTCGCCGACGGGGTCGTGCTCGGACTCGCGCCGCTGTCGGTTTCGTTCCCGCAGCCGGCCAGGACCAGCATGGCCAGGGCGGGGAGGAGAGCGGTGGCGGTGCCGCGAGTGAGCGTCGTACGCATCGGTCGAGGGGCCTTTCGAGGGATCTGTTCAGTTCTCGGGGTGCGGACACACCCTCTTGCCTGACGAACACCAATAGCTCAGTGTTCCCGTACGGCCAGTGTCGCAGCCCACTGTCGGTGGGGCGGGCTAGGGTGACCAGACAAGCTGATCGACTGAGAGGAAGGTGACCCGATGCCGGACCGGTTGACGTCGCTGGACCTCACCTTCCTCAAGGCCGAGTCGCCGGCCACCCCGATGCACGTCGGGACGGTCGACATCTTCGAGCCGCCGGTGCACGGGGACGACGGGTTCGACTACGAGAGCCTGGTCGCCCTGATCCGGGACCGGATCGCCTTCGTGCCGCGGTACCGGCAGCGGGTCCAGCAGGTGCCGGGCCGGTTCGCCGGCCCGGTCTGGGTGGACGACGAAGAGTTCGACATCACCTTCCACGTACGGCGCTCCGCCCTGCCGCGCCCGGGGACGCACGCCCAGCTGCTGGAACTGGTCGCCCGGATCATGTCCCGCCGGCTGGACCGGGCCCGCCCGCTGTGGGAGATGTACCTGGTCGAGGGCCTGCAGGGCGACCGGTTCGCGATCATCTCCAAGTCCCACCAGGCCCTTGTCGACGGCAACAGTACGGTCGACATCGGCCAGGTCGTGCTGGACGCCACCGCGCAGCCGCGGGACACCCCGACCGACACCTGGCAGCCGGCCCACCCGCCATCCGCGCTGGAGCTGCTGGCCGGCGTGTTCGCGGACGCCACGCGGCACCCGACCGCCGTGCTCGAGCTGGCCCGGGCCGAGATGGCCAGCCTGACCGGGTCCACCTCGGTCCGCGAGGTGCTCGGCGGCGTGGTCGGCTCTCTCGCTGCGCAGCGGCACGCACAGGAGAGCTCACTGCACGTGAAGACCTCCGGCCAGCGCCGGTTCACCACCGTGCAGACCGACCTGGAGGACTACCGGACCGTCCGCGCACTGCACGGCGGGACGGTGAACGACGTGGTCCTGGCCGTGGTCGCGGGTGCGTTCCGAGCCTGGATGATGACCCGCGGTGAGGGCGTCGGGCCGACCCGCAGCGTGCGGGCCGTGGTCCCGGTCAGCATCCGCGACGACGAGGACGAGGAGCCGACCTCGCTCGGGTCCAGCGTGATCGCCTCGACCGTGACCCTCCCGGTCGGCGAGAACTCCCCGGTCATGCGGCTGCACCAGATCTCGTACCAGACCAAGGTTCACAAGGACACCGGCCGCGCGGTCAGCGCCCGGTCGCTGGTCGGCATCGCCGGGTTCGCGCCGACCACGCTGCACGCGCTCGCCGCCCGGGTCGCGACCACGACGGTCCGGCCGATCGATGACGTGGTGATCACCAACGTGCCGGGTCCGCAGTTCCCGCTGTACGCGCAGGGTGCGCCGATGCTGGCGTCGTACCCGGTGGTCCCGCTGATGCCCGGACAGGGGTTGTCCGTCGGCGTCACGTCGTACGACGGGAAGGTGTCGTTCGGGCTGAACGCGGACCGCACCGCGATGCCCGACCTGGCCGTTTTCGCCCAATGTGTGACCGATGCGCTGGACGAGTTGCTGGAGACCACCAAGGGCAGCCGGAGCCGGGCCTCCCGTGGCCGGAAGCGCGGCACAACGAAGAAGGCGGGCTCGTGAGGATCTACCTCCCATCCACGCTGCGGCGGCTCGACGACGCCTACCACGCCGGCGAGTTCGGCCCGCCGCCGCTGACGGCGTACGCGGTCACCCCGGCGCTGCGGGAGTGGTACGCCGAGGGCGACGACGAGGAGCTCGAGTACGCCGCGATGGCGCAGGCGGCCCGGGCTTCGGTGGGACTGCTGGCCGCCGATCCGGGCACTGCCCGCAGACGGGTGGTGATCGCGTGTGAGGTGAGCGCGATCCCGCCGGCGGACGGCACGGTCGAGCTGGGCGACGCCCGGCTCGAGCTGAACGTGGTGGTTCCGTGGTCCACGGTGGCCGCGGTGCACGTGGACGCGCCCGACGCGGCGGCGGTGGTCGGGAAGGCCGCCGACCTGTGGGACGCGGCCCAGAGCGGTGACGACGACGCGGTGTTCGCCCTCGATTCGTGCGAGGGTGAAGACCTGATGTGGTACGCGACGCAGGAGATTCCCGATCTGCTGGCGGCGGAGGGGCCGCGCGGCGGGCTGAACGGCTCGAGCTGACCAAGGGGAGTTGGTGGCGATGCAGGCGATCTGGAAAGGTGCCATCTCGTTCGGGATGGTGACGATCCCCATCAAGGTGTTCTCGGCGACCGAGGAGAAGGACATCTCCTTCCGCCAGGTGCACGTCTCCGACGGTGGCCGGATCAAGTACAAGCGGGTCTGCTCGATCGACGGCGAGGAGGTGCCGTACTCCGACATCGCCAAGGGCTACGAGATGCCGGACGGCCGGATGATCGTGCTGGAGGCGGACGACTTCGCCGACCTGCCGCTGTCCAGCAAGAAGGTCATCGACGTGCTGGAGTTCGTGCCGTCGGACCAGGTCGACCCGCTGTACCTGGGCAAGTCCTACTACCTGCAGGCCGACGGCGGGCCGGGCGCCAAGCCGTACGTGCTGCTCCGGGACGCCCTCGACGGCTCCGAGCTGTACGCGCTGGTGAAGGTCGCGCTGCGGTCCCGGGAGAGCCTCGGGCTGCTCCGGACGGTCGGCGACATCCTGGTGCTGCAGGTCATGCTGTGGCCGGACGAGGTCCGGGACGCGTCCTTCGCGGCGCCGGCCGAGGACGTCGAGATCCGGTCCCAGGAGAAGGCGATGGCGGCGTCGTACATCGACACGCTGCGTGGCGAGTTCGACCCGGACCAGTACCACGACGAGTACCGCGTGGCGCTGGAGAAGGTGGTCGAGGCGAAGGCGGCCGGGGTGCCGCTGCCGGAGACCGAGGAGGAGGAGCCGGAGGGCGCCGAGGTCGTCGACCTGGTCGCCGCGCTGCGCGCCTCGGTCGAGGCCGCGAAGGCGCGCCGAGCCGGTGGTGGTGAGGCCGATGCGCCGGCCAAGAAGGCCCCGGCGAAGAAGGCGGCCGCCAAGAAGGCACCGGCCAAGAAGGCCGCGGCTGCGAAGAAGGCCCCGGCGAAGAAGACCGCCAAGAAGACCACGAAGAAGTCGGCATGACCGAGCGTGGCCAGGAGCGTGCCGGCCACAGCCGGCGGGCGGTCGAGGTGAAGGCATGAGCGATCAGCCTCCGGACCTGCCGACTCCTCCGCCGACCACGACCGAGATTCCCCAGGACGCCTCGGAGATCCCGGCCGACCCGACCGCCGCGCCGGTCCGCCCTGGTGCGTTCCTGCTCGAGCTGATCCCGGTGCCGGTGTCGGACATCGACCGGGCGAAGCGGTTCTACTCCGAGCAGTGCGGGTTCCACGTCGACGTGGACGTCTCCCCGGCGGACGGCGTCCGCGTCGTCCAGCTGACGCCGCCGGGCTCGTACTGCTCGATCAGCCTTCTGCAAGGCCTGCCGATGGCCGACATGGAGCCGGGCTCGCTGCGGGCCCTGCACCTGGTCGTCAAGGACATCGAGGCGGCTCGCCAGGAGCTGATCGGGCGCGGTGTCGACGTCGGCGAGACCGAGGACCTCGGCGGCGTCTACTACGCCTGGTTCAAGGACCCCGACGGCAACACCTGGACCCTCCAGCACATGCCCTGGCGCGCCTAGCTAGTGTCCTGAGCCGGCGAGGAGCTCGAGCAACCGCTCGTTGAACTGCTCGGGGAACTCGGCCGGCTTCATCCGGTAGTCGCGCAAGCCCGCCATCACCAGGCGCCCGGCCGGCTGCTCGATCGGCACCCGTCCGGCAACCCACTGCAGGTAGCGCGACCCGAGCCTGTCCGGCAGCCCGGGCACCCGCCCGTACGTCGTACTCACCTCGAGGGACTCCTGCTGACCCGGAATCTCCATCAGCGTCACGTCGTACAAGCGCAGGTACGCCGCCTGCGCGTCAGCGCTCACGAAATGCCCGACCCCACCCATGCAGCCGAACCTACCGTCTCATCGGCCGACGCCGGGCGAGCACTTGTTGGCGTGAAACGTATGCTACAAATGAGTGGCCGGTCGCCGAGCGGACCAGTCGGGCTTGTGGTCAGGTTGCTGGTCAGGTTCGTTTCCGGTGGTGAGTCATGGCACCATGCTGGTGTCACCAGCGAGCGCGCCGCCCACCCGCACCGGCGTACCAGCACGATCCACAACCCTGATCGAGGAGCACCGCACGATGGATGCCGTCACCGCTGTACCTACTCCCGCCAACGAGCCCGTCAAGGGGTATGCGCCTGGATCGTCGGAGCGGGCGAGTCTGGAGGCGAAGCTCAAGGAGTTCACTGCGGCGGGTGCGATCGACCTGACCTGCACGATCGGTGGTGAGCAGCGGGTCGGTGGTGGTGCGCCGATCGAGGTGGTGCAGCCGCACAAGCACCGGCATGTGCTCGGCACGCTGGGTACTGCGACCGAGGCGGACGGCCGGGAGGCTGTGATCGCGGCGCTGGGCGCGGCGAAGTCGTGGCGTGCGTTGTCGTTCGACGACCGGGCGGCGATCTTCTTGAAGGCGGCCGATCTGCTGGCCGGCCCGTGGCGCGACACGCTGAACGCGGCGACGATGCTGGGTCAGTCCAAGACGGTGCAGCAGGCCGAGATCGACGCCGCGTGTGAGCTGATCGACTTCCTCCGGTTCAACGTGGCGTTCGCGCGGCAGATCGTGAGTGACCAGCCGATCTCGTCGCCGGGGGTGTGGAACCGGGTCGACTACCGGCCGCTGGAGGGGTTCGTCTACGCGATCACGCCGTTCAACTTCACCGCGATCGCGGGCAACCTGCCGACCGCGCCGGCGTTGATGGGGAACACGGTGGTGTGGAAGCCGTCGCCGACTCAGCAGTTCGCGGCGCACTGGACGATGCGGCTGCTGGAGGCGGCGGGGCTGCCGGCGGGTGTGATCAACCTGGTGACCGGTGACGGTATCGAGGTGTCCAAGGCTGCGCTGACGCATCCGGATCTGGCCGGGATTCACTTCACCGGGTCGACGAAGACGTTCCAGTCGTTGTGGTCGGCGGTGGGTGCGAACATCGCGTCGTACAAGACCTATCCGCGGCTGGTCGGTGAGACCGGTGGCAAGGACTTCATCCTGGCGCATCCGTCGGCGGATCCGGCGGTGCTGAAGACCGCGATGGTGCGGGGTGCGTTCGAGTACCAGGGTCAGAAGTGCTCGGCGGCGTCTCGGTCGTACGTCGCGCGCAGTGTGTGGGACCGGATCCGGGACGACATCGTGGCCGAGACCGAGTCGCTCACGATGGGTGATGTGACCGACCTGTCGAACTTCATCGGTGCGGTGATCGACGAGCGGGCGTTCGCCAAGCACAAGGTGGCGCTGGACCGGGCCCGGCGGGCCGACGGGCTCGAGGTGGTTGCCGGTGGCACCTACGACGACAGCGAGGGGTACTTCGTCCGGCCGACGCTGATCGTGTCCGACGACCCGACCGACGAGATCTTCACCACCGAGTACTTCGGCCCGATCCTCGGCGTGCACGTGTACGACGACGCCGACTACGACACGGTGCTGCAGCAGATGGAGAGCGCGGCGCCGTACGGGCTGACGGGTGCTGTGATCGCGCAGGACCGGCATGCGGTGGCTGCGGCCAGTGACTACCTGCGGTTTGCGGCTGGGAACTTCTACGTGAACGACAAGCCGACCGGTGCGGTGGTCGGGCAGCAGCCGTTCGGTGGGTCGCGGGCGTCGGGGACGAACGACAAGGCCGGGTCGATGTGGAACCTGATCCGCTGGGCCAGCCCGCGCTCGATGAAGGAGACCTTCGCCCCGCCGACCGACTACCGGTACCCGCATCAGGGTTGATCAGGGAAGGTCGGGGTTTACCCGGGAATCGGCGGGATCGGGAGTAGGTGGGCCCGTTGCGACGTTTCCCGGGTATGCATGAAACCGATCTGCACCTCGAGCCCAACGAAGCGTCCGACCTCTGCCTTGTGTTCGGGCCGGACGTCCTCGACCGCCACGGCTGGGACCGCGCGTTCGTGACGGTGCTGGACGAGGCGACCGCCGAGGACGCGCTGGCGCTGCTCGTCCACACCGCCGGGGCGCCGCTCGACGACGAGTGGTCGGCGATGCGTGTGTTCGCGGACGCCGGGGTGCACGCGGGCAAGACCGAGGACGCCGAGGCGTGCGCCTCGCGGGACGGCTACGTCTACGTGGTCGGCTCGCAGTTCGGGAAGAAGGCGGGACCGCTCGCGGCCAAGCGTTCCTGGATTGCCCGGGTCAGCGAGCAGTCGCTGGCGGACGCGGTCGACACCGGTGGCCGCGCGACGCTGGAGGTCGTCCGGCTGCGGTTCACGCTGCACCGGGCGATCAACGACGCCCTGGCCGACGTCGAGCTGCTGCCGATGGGCGAGCTCGAGCGCCAGGCGTACGTCGATGCCACCATCGCGATCGGTGAGCAGAAGGCCAAGCGCTGGGCCGGGACCGTCCTCCCGACGGACCGCCCGGTCAACATCGAGGCCGCCGAGTTCCGCGCCGACGGCCGGCTGCTGCTCGGCCTGCGCTACCCGGTGACCGCCGACGGCCACCCGATCCTGGTCGAGCTCGAGAACGTCGAGGAGCTCTTCGACGACCCGAACGCCGTACCGCGGTGTGGCAACGTCTGGGTGCTCGGCGATGTCGGCAGCGTCGAGGCGCCGGCCGGGTTCCGCGGTCTCGACACCCATGGCGGAGACCGCTTCGACGCGGTGATCGGCGACCTGGACGCGTCCGGCAAGTCGGCCACCGTCCTCGAGGACCACCCGGAGGGCGCGAACGCCGCCTCTGAGCACGTCCGGTTCGAGCTCCCGGACGACAGCGCCGGCGGTGTGGTCAGCGCCAAGGTCGTCCACCACTTCGGCGACATCCGCCGGGTCGAAGGCGTCGCCGTCGACCACGAAGGCCACGCCCACTACGTGATCGACGAGGAAGGCCACGTGGCCCTCAGGACGCTGGTTTTCGACTAGGTGTACTGACCCGGGAGGTTGTTGACTGAGGGCGAGACCTCCGGGCCGGTGGGCGCTCCGTCGTACTGGTCCCAGAGCAACTCCAGGAAGCCCGCGGCCCAGCGGCGGTTGGTCCGGCGCTGGCGTTCGACCCCGCACACGCCAGGCCGGTGGTGTGCGTGTTCGGACCACCGCTCTAGGCGGTGCGGTTGAGCTCCTGCAGGGGCGGGTCGACCAGGAGGGCGGATCCGCACTTGACGCAGATCCACTCGTCGGGCTCGTCGACCAGGTGGTCGGCGGCTTCGATCCGCTCGAACGGCATCACGGTCGCGCAGAACACGCAGTACTGCGAGTCCTCGCCGGCCGGTTCCGCGCGCTGACGCTTCTTCCGCATGACGGGCTCACCTCCGGAGCAACACTTCCCTTCAGGTTGCCACCGCAGGTGAGCCCATCAGCGGAGCGACACACCGCCTCGATCCGTGACCCCGGCCGCGGACAGGACACCGAAAGTCCAGCAGAAGTCCGGCAGCGGTGACCTCTTGACTAGCGCGAGAAACCGTTCCTAGCAT
>NZ_JBFAHB010000065.1:0-51424 GCF_040653975.1 Kribbella sp. NPDC050820 | reverse complement strand
ACGGCCATCTGCCGTCCGACGACCCACTGCTAGAGCTGCTGCTTGACCCACGGGCGCCATCACCGATTACAGCTGGATCCGCACGAGGTTGCGGGCCTGGACTGTGAACAGCGCGGAGCCGCGTGGATCCACCGCGAGCTTCGGCTCCCCGCCGAACCACTCGGCGGCCAGACCGCTCGCGAACGGCGTCACCGTGAACGTCTCGAGGTCGATGGCGTGGACGGCGTTCCCGTCGGTCGAGTACCCGGTGCCGTCGACGATATGCAGGTCGGACCCCTTCGTGCCTGCTCTGACTGTCCGCGTGACCTTGCGACGGCGTACGTCGTACTCGAAGACCCAGCCGCTGCTGGTGATGCCGTAGAGGTGGTCGCAGGAGTAGGCGAGGCCGGGGATGACCGCGGCGCCGGCGACGGGCTCGAGCTGCCAGAGCAGTTTGCGGCGGCGAAGGTCGAACGCGGCCAGCCGAGCGGTCGTGGTCTCCGGCGGCAGGCCGAGTCCTTCCTGGATGTTCGTCCCGAGGTAGGCCACGCCGGCGTGGCAGGCGACGGCGTACGGACTCTGCCGGGGGACGACACCGCGGTACGTCGTCCATTCGCCGGTGTGTGGTGAGTGCAGTGTGAGCGCGCCGTTGAGTTGGCCGGGCTCGGGCTGGGTCGTCATCGCGATCAGCCCGGTCGCGTGGTCGTAGGCGAGGTCGCGCGGGCGGTCCTGTTGGTTGCCCGTCTTGCCGATCAGCTGCGCCGACTCCTCGCCCGGCCTGTGCGCGTACAGCAGGCCCTGCGTGTAGACCCCGAGGTACGTCGTGTCCTTGATCGTCAGCGCTGTCTTCGGCTCACCCGGGATGCCGAGCCGGGTCCTGGTGCCGGCCGCCAGGTCGTGGACGTCGGCCCCGCCCTTGCCCCCGACGTACACGCGTTTCCCGTCGGAGTGCACGGACATCGGCTGCTCGGGCGCGGCCTTGAAGCCGCGCTGCACCAGGTTGACGAAGCCGAGCTCGTGCGTCGCCGGGTCGAAGACGAACACGGCTCCGTCCTGCACGCCGTACACCTTGCCCTCGTGGGACAGCAGGCGGTGGGTGGCTGCCTCCGGCTGGGCGATGCCGAGTTGCTCGATCTCACCGCCGGCGATCGGGGTGCGGTAGAGCATGCCGGTAGGCCGACCGGCGAAGTACAGGTGCTCGTCGTGCAGGAGCACTGAGGTTATGTACTTCTCGCCGGCTGCCGCGATCACTCGGTAGTCGGTCGGCGTGTCTTTGGACAGCAGCAGCGCCTCGCCGTTCGACGAGATGCCCGCCGCGAGGTGGGTGTCCGAGATGTGCATGCTGGCGACGAAGTCGCGGTCGGCCAGCTCGGCCGGCAGGATCGCGGTCTTCGCGCCGGTCACCCGGTCGATCGCCACCAGGTGCGCGTGCGGGCCGATCCCGACGTACACGGTCGTCTCGTCGGCGGCGACGCTGCGGGCGTAGGCCTCGCCCGGCACGATCTCGCCGAGGTCGCGGCTGACCCCGGTGGCCGGGTCGTACTCGACCACGCGGCCCGGGTCGGAGATCGCCAGGTAGACCTTGCCGTCGGGGGAGGAGGCGATGTTCCAGATGTACGGCCAGGCGTAGCTGCCGACCTTCGTCACCTGGCCCGTGATCGTGTCCAGCCGGTAGAGGTCGGACTGGCCGTGGGTGGCGACGTACATGTCAGTCCCGACCGCGCACATCGCCCAGATCCCGATCCCGGTCGGGATGTCGAAGTGTGCCGTGACCCGGTCCTGCCCGAGGTCGTACGAGCCCACCACGTTGGGCGCCAGCCCGCGGGTCCCGGCGTACAGGACGGAACCGGCGAAGTCGGCGTTGCCCAGCGGCGTGGTGACGCTGGCCGGGCCGAGGTCGGTGACGGTCCCACGGGGTGGCGCGGCGTACGCGGTCTCGCCCTGCCACAGCGCCGCGCCACCGGCCGCCGCCGCGAGCTGGAGGACTCTTCGCCGAGGAATCACGTCAACCACCCGTTTCGGTCAGGCCCGTAATTGCCTCGACCAGGCTAGCTCACAAATGGGTTTCGGTCATGGCCCAAAGTCGAACTTGTTCAGTCGGCGGATGATGTGGGCATGGGTGATTACGTCGATGCCGGGGGACTGCGGACGTACTACGAGGTCGCGGGCGACGGCGAGCCGCTCGTCCTGATCCATGGCGGCGCGACCACGGGGGAGAGCTGGGCGGCGCAGGTGCCGGCGCTCGCCGAGCGGTACCGGGTCTTCGTGCCGGACCGCCGCGGGCACGGCCGGACCCCGGACACCGAGGGCCCAGCGACGATGGACGGCTACGCCACAGACCTGATCGCGTTCATGACAGCGCTCAACCTCGGTACGGCGCACGTCGTCGGCTGGAGCGATGGCGGCAAGGTCGCGGTGCGGATGGCGCTGAGCCGACCGGACCTGGTCCGCAAGCTGGTGATGATCGGCACCGAGCTCACCCGGGCCGGCGGCACGCCCGCGAACGACCGCCTGATGACGACACCCGAAGGCCTCGCGCGGCTGGAGGGGATCGCCAAGGACGACTACGAGCGGTTGTCGCCGGACGGTCCCGACCACTTCGGCACGGTCTTCGCCAAGTGGACCCGGATGTGGACCTCGATCCCCGACATCGAGCCGGCCGAACTGGAGCACCTGCCGATGCCCGTGCTGCTCATGCAGGGCGACGACGACTGCGTGCGCATCGAGCACAACGTGGACCTGGCCAGGGCGATCCCGGACGCGCAGCTCGCCGTGATCCCCGGCGGCTCGCACGCCGTACCGCTGGAGAAGCCCGACCTGGTGAATCGCCTCCTTCTCGACTTCCTCGCGGACACCCAGACACCCAAGTTCATGCCCCTCGGCGACCTCTGAGACACCACTGTCCAAATCGGTACCTCGCTGACAATTGAGAAAGTAACACGCTTGGTTTAACTTACTCGGGACCTGGCCGGTGTGTGGCTCAGAGCACACCGGCGGCCTCCGGAAACCTGAGGAGTTCCGATGACGAGAGTGAGCAGGTGGGGCGCCGGGCTGGGGCTGGCCGGACTGGTGCTCGCCGTGGCCGGCTGTGCGGACGGGACCACGCCCGGCGCCGACGCCGGCGGCGCGATCGACGAGAACGCGCCGGTGACGATCACGATCGGGGACCGCCCGACCCCGGACAAGCCGAACGACATCGCCGCGTTCGAGCGCAACATCAAGAAGTTCATGGACGCGCACCCGAACATCACGGTGAAGTCGACCGAGACCAAGTGGGACGCGCAGACCTTCCAGGCGCAGGTGGCGGGTGGCTCGCTGCCGACGGTGATGAACATCAGCTTCACCGAGCCGGCCAACATGATCCCGAACAAGCAACTCCCGGACATCACCGACGAGCTGAAGCTGGTCGACCTGACCAAGGACCTGAACCCCGAGGTCCTGAAGATCGTCCAGGACGACGCCGGCCGGATCTACGGCGTCCCGATCGACGTGTTCTCGGTCGGGCTGGCCTACAACCGGGCCCTGTTCAAGCAGGCCGGACTGGACCCGGACAAGCCGCCGGCGTCCTGGGACGAGGTCCGCCAGTTCGCGAAGCAGATCACCGAGAAGACCGGCAAGGCCGGGTACGCGCAGCTGACCAAGGACAACACCGGCGGCTGGATGCTGACCACGATGACCTACAGCATGGGCGGCTCGGTCCAGAGCGAGGACGGGAAGAAGAGCACCTTCAACGACGCGCCGACCAAGAAGGCGCTGCAGCTGCTGAAGGACATGCGCTGGACCGACAACACGATGGGCAGCAACTTCCTCTACAACCAGGAGGAGGTCCGGCAGGACTTCGCGGCCGGCAAGATCGGCATGGTCCTGCAGGCGCCGGACGCCTACGACATGTGCGTGAAGAACTTCGGGATGAAGCCGGCCGACTACGGCCACGCCGCGCTGCCGCAGGACGGCGGCCCGCACGGCACGCTCACCGGCGGCTCGATCAAGATGATCAACCCGAAGGCGAGCAAGAACGAGATCGTCGCCGCGCTGAAGTGGATCAAGTCGCAGGAGTTCGACAAGTACACCGACGAACAGCTCGCGGTGCAGAACGCCAAGGACACCATCGCGGACAAGGGCTTCGTCGGCCGGCCCGGGATCACGCCGCTGAGCCAGGAGACCTACGACCGCTACAACGGCTGGCGGCAGCCGTACAACAACGTCCCGGTCGAGCAGTTCAAGGGCTACGTCGAGTCCACCAAGACGCTCAAGCTGATTCCCGAGCCGTCGAACAAGGCGCAGGAGGTCTACGCGCTGCTCGACCCGGTGGTCCAGCAGGTGCTGACCAAGAAGGACGCGGACATCGACAAGCTGCTCACCGACGCCGCATCGAAGATCGACGCCCGCCTGGCCCGGTAACCCGATGTCGCTGCTACGTACGCCGAAGCCCAGCCGGAGCGGTGTCCATTTCTTGGCCACTTGGTACCGCTCCGGCGGGCTGAGCGCGATCATCTTCGCCCTGCCCCTGGTGCTGACGTTCCTGTACTTCTCGTGGGGCCCGATCGTCCGCGGCCTGGTGCTCAGCTTCCAGAAGAACAACCTGGTGACCACGCCGGAGTGGGTCGGGATGGCCAACTTCAGCTACGTGCTGACCGACCCGCAGCTGCCGCAGGCGGCGGTGAACACGCTGTACTTCGCGCTGCTCGCGCTGATCTTCGGCTTCCCGGTCCCGCTGTTCCTGGCCGTGTTCATCAGTGAGCTGCGCAGCACCGGCTGGCTCTACAACGTGCTGTCCTACCTGCCGGCGGTGGTTCCTCCGGTGGCGGCGATCCTGCTGTGGAAGTTCTTCTACGACCCCAGTGGCGCCGGCGTGTTCAACGCCGTACTGGGCTGGTTCGGGATCGGGCCGTTCGCCTGGCTGAACTCGCCGGACCTGGCGATGCCGGCCATCGTGCTGGAGGCGACGTGGGCCGGGGCCGGCGCCACGTCGATCATCTACCTGGCCGCGCTGACCGGGGTCCGGACCGAGCTGTACGAGGCGGCCGAGCTGGACGGCGCCGGGATCTGGAAGCGGGTCTGGCACGTCACGCTGCCGCAGATCCGCGGAATCATCCTGATCATGATGCTGCTGCAGCTGATCGGCACGTTCCAGGTGTTCACCGAGCCGTTCCTGTTCACCGGCGGCGGCCCGGACAACGCGACCACCACGATCCTGCTGCTGATCTACCGGTACGCGTTCATCAACGGCGACTTCGGCGCCGCGACCGCGCTCAGCGTGCTGCTGGCCGGGGTGCTGTGCGTGCTGTCGGTCGTCTACCACTTCCTGACCCGGCGCTGGAGCATCACATGAGTCACGAACGCGGGATCATCTCCGTTGCGGACCGGAAGCGGGGCCTGATCCGCTACGGCCTGCCGGCGATCCAGGTGCTGTTGTTCATCGGGGTCCTGATCGCCGGTGTCGGCCCGCTGCTCTGGCTGCTCAAGTCGGGCCTGTCGACCAGCCAGGACATCCTGCGCGGCCCGATGCAGCTGTGGCCGTCCGGGATCCAGTGGCAGAACATCCCCGACGCCTGGACCCGGGTCCAGATCGGCTCGTACCTGGGCAACACCGCGATCATCGCGATCGGCTCGCTGCTGTCCACGCTGTTCGTGTGTACGACGGGCGCGTTCGTGCTGAGTGTGTTGCGGCCGAAGTGGGGACCGGTGGTCACAGGCGCCGTACTCGCGACGCTGTTCCTGCCTGGAGTGATCTCGCTCGTGCCGCTCTACCTGACGATCCTGAAGATGCCGGTGCTCGGGTTCAACCTGCAGAACACCTTCTGGGCGGTCTGGCTGCCGCAGGCGGCCGGCGCGTTCAACATCCTGGTGATGAAGCGGTACTTCGACTCGATCCCGCGCGAGCTGATCGAGGCGGCCCGGATCGACGGCGCGAGCAACCTGCGGTTGTTCACGTCGCTGGTGCTGCCGCTGTCGAAACCGATCGTCGGGGTGGTCGCCCTGCTGACCGTGATCGGCTCCTGGAAGGATTACCTCTGGCCGCTGCTGGTGCTGCCGGACCCCCGGCTGCAGCCGATCTCGGTGGCCCTGCCGCGGGTGGCCGAGACCACCGAGATCTCGCTGCAGATGAGCGCGCTGTTCCTGGCGGTGCTGATCCCGGTGATCTTGTTCTTGGTGTTCCAGAAGCAGTTCCTGAGAGGTGTCGGGATGTCGGGAGGGATCAAGGAGTGACAACGCTGAACGGCCGGCGGGTGCTGGTGACGGGGGCGGCGGGCCGGATCGGATCGGTGACCGTCGGTCATCTGGCCGATCTCGGTGCGGTGGTGACCGCGCTGACCATCGTCGAGGACCCGTCGCTCAAGGCCGACCGGGTGATCATCGGCGACACCCGGTCCGAGGACGACGTGGCCGGCGCGCTCGAGGGCGTCGACCTGGTCGTCCACTTGGCCGCGCTCGCGCATCGCGACGCCGGCTCGCCGTACGACGTGTACTCGGGCAACGTCGTGTCCACGTTCAACGTGCTCGCCCAGGCCGGCGCGCTCGGCGTGAAGCGGGCGGTCATCGCCAGCAGCATCAACGCGTACGGCGTCGCGATGAACCCGCACCAACCGCTGCCGGCGTACTTCCCGCTGGACACGACGATGCCCTCCGACGTCGGCGACTGGTACTCGCTGTCGAAGCAGAACGACGAGAACACCGCCCGGATGGCGTGGCGGCACTGGGGGATCGACGTGGTCGCGTTCCGGTTCCCGCACGTCAACTCCGCCGATGTCCTGCGGCGGCAGGCCGACGGCCACCGGGACAACCCGGCGGGTGCCGTCCGCGAGGGCTGGAGCTACCTGGACACCCGGGACGCGGCGTACGCGATCGAGCTGGGGCTGACGGCGCCGTTGTCCGGGGCGCACAGCTTTCTGGTCGCCGCGAACACCACGAACGCGCCGTACGAGACGGATGCCCTGCTGGACGCCTTCGCGCCGGACGTGCCGCGGCTGCGGCGGTTCGGCGGGCGTGAGGTGCCGATCGACCTGACCCCGGCCCGGAGCGTGCTCGGCTTCCAGGCCCGCCACGAGCTCGACCTGCCGACCCTTCCCTTGGAGATCTGAATGCCCTCGAACTTCGACCAGCCCTGGCCGGTCCGGGACGACGTCCGCATCCGGGAGGTGAAGGCGATCGTCACCGCGCCGCAGGGCATCCCGCTGGTCGTGGTGAAGGTCGACACCACCGAGCCGGGACTGTACGGCCTGGGCTGCGCCACGTTCACCCAGCGGTGGAAGGCGGTGCAGACGTTCGTCGACGAGCACCTGGCCCGGCTGCTGGTCGGGCGCTACCCGGGGGACATCGGCGACCTGATCCGGCTGGCCGGGTTCTCCGGCTACTGGCGCGGCGGGCCGGTGACGAACAACGCGATCTCCGGGATCGACCAGGCGCTGTGGGACATCGCGGGCAAGCGGGCCGGCATGCCGGTGTACGAGCTGCTCGGCGGCAAGGTCCGGGCCGCGGCCGACACCTACATCCACGCCAGCGGCCGGACGATCGAGGAGACCCTCGACCAGGCGCAGAAGTTCGTCGCGCAGGGCTGGCGGCACATCCGGCTGCAGATGTCGACCCCGGGCGGCGGCGGGTACGGCGCTCCGCGGATGGACACGCTGTACCCGAACTCGCCGTACCACAACGGCTGGTCGGCTCGGGACTATCTACGCACGACGCCCGAGCTGTTCGAGGAGGGCCGCTCGGCGCTGCCCGCGAACATCGAGCTGCTGCACGACGTGCACTCGCGGCTGACGCCGAAGGAAGCGGTGCTGCTGGCACGGTCGCTCGAGCCGTACGGGCTGTTCTTCCTCGAGGACGTGCTGCCGCCGGAGCACTGGGACCGCCTGCCGGAGGTGCGCGCCGCGTCGCCGGTGCCGCTGGCGGTCGGCGAGCTGACCACCTCGATGGGCGACGCGGTCCGCCTGGTCCGTGACGGCGGTGTCGACTTCATCCGGTCACACGTGTCCGACATCGGCGGGCTCACCCCGGCGCGCAAGCTCGCCGACCTGGCCGAGCTGTGCGGCGTCCGTACGGCGTGGCACGGCCCGGGCGACACGTCGCCGATCGGCGCTGCGGCCAACGTCGCGCTCGACGTCAGTTCCGTTGCCTTCGGCATCCAGGAGGGCCACCTCTACAACGAGGCGACGCACGAGGTGTTCCCCGGCACGCTGCGGATCGTGGAGGGCTGGCTGACGCCGAACGACGCGCCCGGCTGGGGCATCGACATCGACCTCGAGGCGGCGGCCCGTTATCCCGCGCAACTGTCCGGACACGACGAGTGGGCAGCCGGCGTACGACGCATCGACGGGGCCCTGGAAGCGCCGTGACAGCTGCTCTCCCGCAGTACGATCTCGGCTAGTCACGGACAGGAACGGGGAGGTGGGCAGTGGTGCCGGACGAACAGGACCTGCGGCGCGCGGGCGCGAACCAGTACGACCTGGGCTCGTTCAACGAGGCCGTGATCATCGAGACGATCCGGCTGGCCGGCACCATCAGCCGGACCGAGATCTCCCGCCGGACCGGGCTGACCCAGCAGTCGGTGTCGCGGATCCTGCGCATCCTGCTGCAGCAGGGACTGCTGGTCGAGGAGGCGCAGGAGCGGGCCGAGCGACTGGGCAAGCCGCGGACGCCGGTCCGGCTGCGGTCGAACGCCGCGCACGCGGTCGGCATCCACATCGATCCTGAGCTGCTCACCGTCGCGGTGGTGGACCTGGACGGCACGATCGTCCGCCGGGAGACCGTCGAGCTGGCGGACGATCTGAGCGCCGACAAGCTCGTCGACCTGACCGCCGCGACCGTGACCGCGGCGCTCAGCATCAGCCAGGTCGACCTCGACTCGATGCTCGGTGTCGGCGTCGCCGTACCGGGTCCGATCAACGCCGACGGCACGCTGCTTGCCCTGCCTTTGCAGCCGGCGTGGCGCGGCCTGAAGATCCGGCACCTGCTCCAGCAGAAGCTCAACCACCCGGTCCTGGTGGAGAAGGACGGTACGGCGGCCGCCATCGGCGAGCGCTGGATCGGCCGCTCGGCCCGGGACCGCGACTTCGCCTACCTCTACCTCGGCACCGGCGTCGGCAGCGGCCTGATCCTGAACGGCTCGATCTACCGCGGCGGTACGGCGAACGCCGGCGAGTTCGGCCAGGTCGCGGCGCTGCGGATGGGGGAGTGGGACGCCGAGGACGGGCCGCGGATGCTGCCCGAGTGCAACCCGACCGCCTCACTGCCGGTGATCGCGGCGGAGTACGGGTACGTCGAGACCGACGCGAGCGCCACCGACGAGGCCAAGCGGTACCGGGCGGTGTGCAAGGCTGCCGCCGACGGTGACGAGGCGGCGGTGAAGGCGGTCACGCGGATCGCCCGGGTGGTCGGTCAGGGCGCGGTCGGACTGGTCGACCTGCTCGATATCGATCTGGTGGTGCTCGGTGGGCCGGCGTTCGGCAAGGAGATCTCGGAGGTCTTCCTGGCGGAGATCGGCCGCGCGGTCAACGCGCATCCGGTGGCCCGCGAGACCCGGCCGGTCGCGGTGGAGGAGTCGATGCTGCAGACCGACGCGGCCGCTGTCGGCGCCGCGTCGACGATCTTCCACGACGCGTTCACACCGCGGGTCAGTGGGTCCAGTCAGGCGCGTAGGCTGCCGAAGTGATTTCACCCCGCTCACTCACCGCCGACGTACAGCTCCGTATCGCAAGTCTGGACGACGCCGAAGGCCTCGTTGACGCCTACACCCGCAGCTGGGACTACCTGAAGGCGTGGGAGCCCGACCGTCCGGACAGCTGGTTCACCGTGACCGGGCAGCGGGAGAAGCTGACCGGCCAGCTGGAGCGGTACAAGGACAGCCGGACCGTGCCGTGGGTGCTCGCCGAAGGCGACCGCATCATCGGTGCGATCACGCTCAACGACCTGGTGCCCGGACCGTTCCGCAGCGCGGCGCTCGGCTACTGGCTCGCGGCTGACGCGGTCGGGCGCGGCCTGATGACCCGCGGCGTCGAGACGGCCCTGGAGATCGCCGACACCGAGCTGAAGCTGCACCGGGTCGAAGCCAGCACGCTGACGAACAACGTTGCCTCGCAACGCGTTCTCCAGCGCACCGGCTTCGTCCAGATCGGCATGGCGCCCACCTACCTGCACATCGCGGGCGCCTGGCGGGACTGCAACCTCTACCAGCGCATCCTCAACGACCGGGAGCCTGGCGCCTAGCTGGGCGGCAGACCGATGCCGCGGGAGACCTCCACGTCGTCGTAGCGGCCTTCGAGCACGTCGATGAACTTCACCGGGCGCTGGAGCGTCGAGGCGATGTAGACGGCCCGGACCGTGGCCAGCGCGTCGATCGCGTCCTGGACGGTGATACCCGGCCGGCCGCCGTCCGCGATCGCTCGCAGGATGTCGTCGTACTGCGCCTTGTGCTTGCCGGGCGGGCCGACGTCGACCGGGGTCTCGTCGGTCGAGCCGTCGGCGTTGAACCGCCGCAGCAGGTCGTCCTCCACCTCGGCGCCGCCTTGCGTCCCGTGCACCGACACCCGCGTCCGGCCACCAGGAAAGGCCGCGGTCGTCGCGTGCAGGGTCGCCACGGCGCCGGACTCGAACGTCAGCGTCGCGACGACGGTGTCCTCGACCTCGATCTCGTGGTGCGCCGCCCGGAGCGCCTGGGCCTGGATGTTGACCGGCCGGCCCATGAACCACAGCAGCAGGTCGACGGTGTGCACGCCCTGGTTCATCAGCGCGCCACCGCCGTCCTGCGCCCAGGTCCCGCGCCAGCCGGCCGACGCGTAGTACTCGTCGCTGCGCCACCAGGCGACCGTCGCGACCGCCGAGGTCAGCCGGCCGAACCGGCCGGCCTGGATCGCGTCGTGGACCACTGCGCTGCCCGCGTCGAACCGGTGCTGGCTGATCACCGACGACACCAGGCCGTGGCTCGCCGCCCGGGCGGCGGCCGCGCCGAGGCGCCGCGCCCGGGTCAGGTCGACGTCGAGCGGCTTCTCGATGACGACGTGCTTCTTCTCGTTCAGCGCCTCCTCGGCCAGCGCTGCGTGGGTCCCGCTGGGGGTGCAGATCGCGACGAGCGTGATGTCGGACCCGCTCAGCGCCGCGGACAGGTCGTCGTACACCTTGGGCTCCGGGTGCCCGGCCTCCTTCAGCCGGGCCGCCAGCGCCGCCGCGGCGGCGGCGTCGCCGTCGACGAGGGCCGTCACGGTGGCGTCCGGCCGCTCGGCGACGGTGTCCGCGTGGGTGCGGCCGATGATGCCGCAGCCCACGATCGCGACCTGGTGGTTCGTAGCGTCAGCCATCTCGCTCCTACGTGAAGTTCGCGGTCAGTACCTGGTCCGTGCTCACGGTGAAGGTGTACGACGTCTCGGCCGAAACCACCACACCGTCGACGGTCCAGTTCTGGAAAACGCTATCCGATGTTGGTCTCGCAGTCACGGTGACCTGCGCGCCGACCTCGTACGTCCCGGGTTCGGACTCGTTGCCGGCGATCTTCACCGAGCCGGGGCCGTTGGCGGCGACCGAGACGCGCCGCTGGACGACGTTGATCACCATCACGTTCCGCAACGTGACCGGGCCGGTGCTGGTAATGCCGTTGTAACGGGCGAGGTTGGTCGCCTCGACGTCGCCGCCGACGACCTTCACCGTGTAGCCGTCGGCGCCGAGGTTGTCGGTGCCGAGGTTGAAGGCGTCCACCTGGCCGCTGTTCACCACGAGCCCGTCGTGGAAGCCGTACGCGAACACGTTCAGCAGCGTCAGCCCGGTCGCGCCGTCGACGGTGACGATCTTGGCGGTCTTGCGCATGTACTTGTCGATGACGAGCTCGAAGATGTTGCCCTCGTTCATCCAGTACGGCTGCTGGTAGCCGACCCGGGTGACCGCGTTGCCGTTGGACAGCACGCCCTCGATCCGGCCGTCGCGGCCCGGGCCGAGCTTGATCGCGTGGTCGAAGAACGCGCCCGCGACTTTGCGGACCACGATGTCGTCACCGCGCAGGTCGATCCCGTTCCAGGTGTTCGGGAAGCCGGCGTTGATGACGTAGTTGCCGCCGGCGTGCCCGCGGACCGCGAACGGGTAGGCGACGACGCCTTCGGCGCGGCCCGGGTTGTTGTCCGGGTAGAACACGCGCAGACCGCGCACACCCGCCTGCTGCTTCAGCGTGATCAAAGCCGTCTCGGTGTTCCGCTCGAAGGCGTGCAGGACGGTCCCGCCACTCGCCCCGGACTGGTCCCGGTTCGGTACGGCGGACGCACCCCGCAGCTCCACCTTCGACGGGACGGTGAGGTGCGTGCTGATCCGGTACCACCCGGCAGGCAGGTAGACGATGCCGCCGCCCGCTCGCCCGGCCTTGTCGACAGCCTTCTGCACTGCGCTCGTCGCGTCGGCTGCCGGGAGGTATCCGACGCCGTGCGGCGCGTCGACGACGTTCAGGGCCTGCTTCGGTTTCGGAAGCGGCTCGGTCTGGTACGTCGGCGCCGTGCCCGACATCCGGTGGACGATTCCGTCGACCGCGCCGGTGAGCGCCGTACCGGTGATCTTCACGTAGCCGCGGGAGTTGTTCAGGACCGCGTGCTCGCTGCCCTCGACCCGGCCGGCGGCCAGCGTCATGCCCCAGCGGTCGTCCATCACGTCCACGAGGATGCCGATGTCGGTACGGCGTACGTCGGGCTGCAGGAAGCTGCCGGTGAACTGGGCCCGCTGGCCGGCCACGACGTGGATGCCGACGCGGTAGTCGGACAGCGTGATTCGGTGGAACTGGTCCCACTCGAGGTCGCCGAGGACGAGGCCGGTGCCGTGCGCCCGGGTCCAGGCGTCGAGGGCCTGCCGCGACGGCGCGTTGTACTTCGCCGGCGCCGACGCCCAGACGGAGTTGCTGAACGCAACGTTCTCCCAGGTGCCGACGTCGGCGCCGTTGTACGCGCGGGCGCCTTCGAGCAGGGCGGTCCCGCGGACGTTGCGGATCGTCGACGACTCGTGCACCTGGCCGGAGCTGGGCGCGTTGCCGCGGTCGTTGGGCATCGTGCTGATCCCGATACCGCGGTAGGAGTTCAGCATGGTGACGTCCGCGACCGTGGCCATCATGTAGTTCTCGTTGCCGATCCAGGCTCCGCCGGGGATCTCGAACGTGTAGTTGTACGGGACCGGGTCGGTCGCGTTCTGGTTCGGGTAGAAGGTGGTGACGCCGAGGACGCCGGCGCTGCCACCGATCCGGAACAGGCTCGGGCCGTCGTCGCCGCTCTGCAGGTTCGCGACGACGACCGTGTGGTCGATGTCGCCGCGCAGGGTGCAGAAGGCGTGCACCTCGACGGTGTCGCTGACCAGGTAGTGACCGGCAGGCAGCCAGACCGTGCCGCCGCCTGCGTCCTGGCAGGCGTAGATCGCTTGCTGGATCGCCTTGGTCGAGTCACGGCGGCCGCTGCGGTCGGCGCCGTACTCGGTGGCGTCGAGGTCCGCGATCACGCCGTCCTCGGTCGGCTTGACCGTCTGGACAAGGCGGGGCTCCGGGGTGACGACCGGGGACTCGCGGAGCTGGAGCTCCTTGACGACGAAGGAATCGGCGCCGGTCATCGCGACCCGGACGTAGCGCGCGGCGGTCGTGGCGAAGCGGGTCTTGCTGAACTGGTTGGCGCCTGGCGATCCGGTCCGGCCGACGGCGGTGAAGGCCGTGCCGTCGTTCGAGACCTGGACGGTGTATTCGGGGGAGTAGGCCTGCGCCCATTCCACGCGGACGTCGTTGACGCGACGCGGCTTGCCGAGGTCGAGCTGCAGCCAGGAGTCTCCCGGCCCGCTGGTCCAGGCCGAGTTGTGGTCGCGGTCGTTGACGTTGGTCGCGCCGGTGCCGCTGCTCGCGGTCGCCGTACCGTCCGGGGCGAAGTTCGTGTCGATCGGCTGGAAGGCATCCAGCTTCGCCTGCAGGTTCCGCAGTGCTTCCTTGACCTGCACGTCGGTCACGCCCGGCGTGGCCGCGATCGCTCGGGCCTCGTCGATCGCCGCACGCAAGGTGGCTCGGCTGCCGGCCGGGTACTGGCCGTCGCGGGTGCCTTCCCGGGCGGCCTTCTCGGTCCGGGCGGCTTCGTCGATCAGGTCGAGCAGGCCTTCGGTGACGTCGAGCGTGGTCGCGACCTTGGCGACCCGGACCGCGGCGACCTTGAGGTCGACCGCGCCGTCGCCGTTGTGGATCCGGAAGTCGGAGCCGTTCGAGCGGTTGGTCATCACGGCGTCCGGGAGCGCGAAGGTGTGCGTCTTCCAGGTCCTGGTGTCGCCGTAGCGGACGACCTCGGAGTTCTTGAACTTCTCCGGGATCGTCTCGCCCGGGGAGTCGTAGTGCAGGCCGAACTGGCCGTTGCCCTCGTCGAAGTAGTCGACGCTGACCAGGACGAGGCTGCGGTTGTCGTAGAGGTAGGTGTCGGCGACGTTCATGTAGAAGAAGTTCGTGCCCGGCGACGGTGCGGTCCGGTCGGTCTGCCAGTACGGGCGGCCGTCCTGCACGCCGGTGACGAGGTTCTCGGGCCGGTCGCCGACTCGCGGGGTGATGCCCTGCTGGATCGGCGACTGGCCGAGCTGTACGGCGGCGCCCGCCGTACTGATCCGGAGGCTCGAGATGGTGATGTCCGCGCTGCCGAAGAGGCGGAGGTCGGCGTCGCCGAGGCGGTTGGTGAAGCCGATGCCGGTGAGCGCGAAGGTGCCGGTCTGCCACTGGCCGGTGTCCGCCAGTTGGAGGTCTTCGGCGTCTGCCTGCGGGTTGTCGGCGGCGTCGTACTGGAGCTCGAGGGTGCCGGTGCCGCGGTCGAGATAGGTCACCGTCACCAGGACGTCCTCGGTGCCGATCTCGTCGACGTAGTCCCGGTCGACGTCGAACTCGAAGTAGCTCGTGTTGGCCGCCTGGTTGGTGCGCCAGAAGCTGCGGCCCAGCTCGGTGCCGGTCTGCAGCCCGGCGGGATCGTCACCCGCGGCGGGCTGCACGCCGAGCGTGGTCGGGGTCGGTCCGAGGTCGGCGCCGACGCCGCTCGGGTACATCGTGGCGGCCTGGGCGGCAGGCGCGACGAGCACGCCGGCCAGTACTAGGGCAGGGAGGAACCCCGCGAGCAGGCGTCTGGTCATGCTGAAACCTCCAGGTGGCGGTCCGGAAGTACACGCTTCGGCAGCTGCGCGATTAAGTTAAACCAAGCGTGTTACTAATTCAAGACCCTGCTCGACGAGGTCTTCCTGCCGCTCGTCCGGCTATCTGAACGCAGGCGCGTTGCGGGTCGCCCAGTTCGCGAATGACCGGGCCGGGCGAGCCAGCACCCGCTCGACGTCCGGGCTGACGCGCTGCTCTTCGGCGGTCGGTTCGCCGAGGATGTCGAGGGTCGACTCGACGACCGGCTCCGGCATGAAGGTCAGCATCCGGCTCCGTGCGTCCGCGCGGCTGAGCTCGACGAACTGCACCGGCTCACCGACGGCCTCGCCGATCGCGGCCGCCTGCTGTCGTGGTGAGACCGGCTCCGGACCGGTCAGCGTGTAGGTCGCGCCGGCGTGGCCGGGCTCGCGCAGTACGACGGCAGCGACCTCGGCGATGTCCGACGGATCGACGGCGGGCAGCGCGATGTCGCCGTACGGCGCCTCGATCAGGCGGCGGGTGCGGACCGACTCGGCCCACTGGAAGGCGTTCGAGGCGAAGTTGCCCGGTCGCAGCATCGTCCACTCGAGGCCGGACGTCTTCACGACGTCCTCCAGGCCGGAGGGGTGGCGTTGCGTGCCGACGCCTTGGGAGGACAGCAGTACGACCCGCTCGACGCCGGCGCCGCGAACGACGTCCATGACGTCACCGAGGTTGCCGCGCGCCAGGAAGTCGGGGGAGGTCAGCAGGAAGACTGCGTCGGCTCCCTCAAGTGCGGGCTTGAGGGTTTCGGGTTCGGTCAGGTCGGCCGGGAAGCCGGTCGCCTTGCGCGATACCGCGCGTACCTGCTCGCCGGCGGCGGTGAGTGCCTCCACCAGCGGGCGTCCGACGTTTCCGGTTGCACCAGTGACCACGATCATGTGTTCGCTCCTCGTTCGGTGGGATCTGACGAGGACGCTACTTGCCTGGGCATACTAGGTACCTAGAGGAAAGTATTGGGATAGGAGGTTGATTGTGGTCGACGCCACACCGGTGGACCCGGTGCAGGCCTGTCCGATCGCGCCGGTGGTCGACGTGGTGTTCAGCCGGTGGACGACGCCGATCCTGTGGACGCTGAACGAGTTCGGCCGGCAGCGGTTCGTCGAGCTCGAGCGCCGGATCGGCGTGATCACGCCGAAGGTGCTGACCCAGCGGCTGCGGCAGCTCGAGCGCGACGGCCTGGTACTGCGCACGTACTACCCGGAGGTCCCGCCGCGGGTCGAGTACGAGATCAGCGACCTCGGCCGCAGCCTCGCGCCGCTGTTCCACTCGCTCGCCGAGTGGTCACCCAACCTCGCCAAGGTCGAAGCCGCCCGCCGCCACTACGACACCCGCCACCCCTGACCTTGAGAAGCCACCGACCACTTTTCGGCGGCTGAGATGGTCGGTGGGTTCTCAAGGTCGCTGTCAGGCGACGCCGACCAGGACGCGCTCGGGGGTTGGGGCGTCGGCGAGGAGGGTGAAGAAGTGGGTGGCGGCGTCGGGGAGGCGGAGCAGGCCGGCCTCGTGGGACTGCCAGCCGAAGAGCAGCTCGCCGTCGATCGTGCGCTCGTCGAACGGTACGGCGTACCGGCTGAGCGTCACGCGGGTCGGGCCGGTCTGCGGGTGGTGGTCGCCGCAGCCGCACTCGGCGGCGATGGTGATCGCGGTCAGCGCGTCAGGGGAGTAGCGGCTGAGCCGGAGCGTGGTGCCGCGCGCGGTGAACCGGGCGATCGATGCGTCAGGCAACTGTACGAGCAGCTCGACCGGGACGGCGTGCGAACCGGGCAGCAGCCGGAGGCCGCGGGACGCGAGCAGGTCGGCGAAGGCCGGGAGATTCATGTGCGGAAGATCCTGTGAGTGCTGGTGTCGGCGGGCGGGCCACGGAAAGGACAGGGCCTCGTGCGCCGGAGACGGCGCGCGTCAGCGACAACAGCAACAACACAGCATCTGCATGCCGAAGATCATGGCAGAGCCCCGGTCCGATGCCAAACACCGTCCGCCATCTGGGACAACTGTCCGTGATGTGTCAACCAGCCTGCGGGCCGGGTCAGTCGGCCTTCTTGCCGAACATGATCTCGTCCCAGCTGGGGACGCTGGCGCGCTTGTTGTTACGGCGGGCCGGCTTCTTCTTGGGCTCGGCCTGGGTCTCTTCCGCAGTCGCGGTGACCGGCTCAGGCGCAGCCTCGGGCTCAGGCTCCGGCTCTGCCGGTGGCGGAGTGGGCTCTTCGACAACCGGCGCGGCCTCGCGGTCCTCGACCGGGGGCGGCGTACGACGCTCCTCCGGCGGCGCCAGCGAGGCGGCCTCGACGGGGAGCTCGGTCGGGCGCTCGACGGCGCGCACCGCAGGGCGCAGCGTCGGCGGCTGCTCGATCGGTACGTCGATCAGCGTCGGCTCGGTGTCCGGATCCGGAACCGAGTGCACCCGGCGCGGACCACTCTCGCGGGCCGTGGTCTCGCGCCTGGTCTCACGCACGGTCTCGCGCACCGGCTCACGGGAAACCGGCTGGTTTCTGCGCGGCAGGCTGACCGTGTCCTCGAAGCCCGCCTCGTAGCTGTCGGCGCCGTGGTCGGGCGCGATGGACATGTCGATGTCGGCGACCGCCGAGAGCCGGCGCTCACCGGGCTGCGGCTGCACGGGCGGCGGCACTACCTGCGCCTGCTCGCCGACCAGCCACCGGGCCTCGTCGTCGTCCGGGACCGCGTACCGCCCGGGGGCGTCGTACGCGAACATTGCGGTCTTCTCGTCCTTCTGCTCGGCCTCGTCGGCGCTCTCGACGAAGTACGAGACGCGGACCGCCCAGCGGCCGTCGTCGCGCCGCCACGCGTCCCACTCGGCCGACGCCGGGTCGACCTGGCGGGTGCGCAGCCGCTCGGTCACCCACGCGCCCAGGTTGCGGGTCGGGGCGTCGCCGCCACCGCGGCGCCGGACGGACGCGCGCTGCGCGAGGCTCGCGATGTGGTCCCGCTCGGCCAGGACCGGACCGGCGAACGCCATCACACGTTCCATCGGCATCTGGGCGACCGCAGCGACCGCCTCGGGACTTTCGCCGGCGCGGATACGAGCCTGGATGTCTCGTGGGCGCAGCGCGCTCTCCATTTGAATCTCCAGCTGGCCGAGTCGGGCACGGTCGCCGCGCAGGGCCGCACGCAACCGGTCGTCGACCGGGACGGCGAACTCCTCACCCGTCTCTGCCATCGCCAGGATGAGCTGCTTGCCATCCTGACTCAGACCGACGAGCCTCGCCTCGCGCATTGCCTTTGTTCTCCTGTGCGGTTCTCGACAGTCTCTCCCGGGACGTGCTGCCTGACCAAGACCGGCGCGCCGTGCCGCGCGGTCATTGTGGAGGTTACGTCACGAAATCACATCTTGCCTGCTCACAAGGGTCCTTGTGATCACACCAGTCACATTAGTCACAACACGGTGTGACCGCGACTCGCTTCAGCCGCCGAAGGCCGAACGGACCGCCAGCGCGCGGGTCAGATCGTCGACGCCGTCGCCGACGGATCGCCGGATTCCGGCCGCCACGGAGTCGTCCGCGACCAGGTCCGACGCGCGCGCCACGACCTGCTGCTCGACGGCGTAGCGAGGGAACGCGAGCTTCGCGCTCTGGGCGACCACCCAGCCCGACCGCAGCTTCTCGGTGCCGCCGATCTCGGCGAAGAACCGGTCCACGTACGGCGCGGTCAGCTCGACCTGACCCGGATGCCAGAAGCCCTCGCACGCGGCGTACAGCTCGTAGTTCGCGACGTCGGCGTCGGTCGTGATCAGCGCCCAGGCCTGTTCCTTGGCTTCCGCCGTCGGCAGCGCGGCCCGGCACCGGGTCGCATGCACGATGCCCTCCGACGACGTGTCGCGCTCGAGCTCGGCGTCGATGTCGGCCGGCCCGGCGGCGCCGAGTCGGGCGAGCTGGAGCAGGACGGTCCACCGGAGGTCGGCGTCCATCGCGAGCCCCTCCGGCACACCCGCGCCGATGAGCCAGCCCTTGAGTACGTCGACCTCCTCGGTGAATCGCACGTACCCGCGGGCCACCGACAGCTGCAGGCTGCTGCCGGCCGGCGCCGTGCGCAGCCGTGCCGCGAGAGTCTCGGCCAACCGGCCGCGGTACGGCTCGTAGGGCAGGTAGATGCCGAGCAGGTGGGTGTTGGCCCAGCCGACCATCGTGGAGACCGCGATGTCGCTGGTCTCGTCCGGCAGCATCCCGACGAGGACGTCGAACCCGAGCTTCGGGTCGAGCTCCGCGTCGGCGACCGCGTCCCGGATGCTGTTCAGTACGACGGCCCGGGTCACGCCGTCGTCGATCTTCGGCAGCACGGCAGGCAGGTTCGCCAGGCTGTCCGCGTCGAGCCGGATCTTGGCCCACGTGTCGTCCGCGGCGTCCGGGATCACGACCGCGACCGACGGGTCGAGCGCGACCGCCACCTCGTCCGCATCCAGCAGTACGGCGACCGCCGTACTGCGGCCGTCGGCGTCGTACCCACCGACCGTCAGCTTGTGCGGGCGCTCGGCCGGGAACTCGGCCGGGGCGACCCGGCGCAGCACGATGCCGGACTCGGTCCGCGCGGCGCTGATCGTGTCCAGGCCGGGGGTGCGCAGCCAGTTCCGGGCCCAGGTGTCCAGGTCGGTCGCGCCGGCCTCGGTCCACTTGGCGACCAGGTCGGCGAAGGTCGCGTTGGCGAACTCGTTCGACCGGATGTGCGCGCCGACGCCGGCCAGGAAGACGTCGTCACCCAGGTAGGCGGCCAGCTGCTTGAGGACCGCGGCGCCCTTGGCGTAGGAGATGCCGTCGAAGTCGTCGAGCGAGGCGAGGGCGTCCTTGACCGGGTCGGCCGCGACCGGGTGCGTCGACGAGCGCTGGTCGGCCTGCAGTCCCCACCACTTCCGGATGAAGGCGAAGTCGATCCAGTTGTCGGTGTACCGGGTCGCGTCGGTCGACACCCGGTGCGCCATGTACTCGGCGAACGACTCGTTCAGCCAGAGGTCGTTCCACCACTCCATCGTGACGATGTCGCCGAACCACTGGTGCGCCATCTCGTGCACGACGGTCCGGGCCCGGTTGCTGCGCTCGCCGTCGGTCACGGCCGAGCGGAACACCATCTGGTCGCGGAAGGTCACGCAGCCCGGGTTCTCCATCGCGCCGGCGTTGAACTCCGGCACGAAGGCCTGGTGGTACTCGTCGAACGGGTACCGGTAGCCGAACATCCGGTGGTACTCGTCGAAGGACTGCTTGGTGACGGTGAAGATGTCCTCGGCCTCCCGCTCCAGCGCCTCCTTGAGCGACTGCCGGGCGACCACGCTGAGCGGGATCCCGTCGTGGGAGTCGGTGAGCTGGTGGTACGGCCCGGCCACCACGGTGACGAAGTACGTCGACAGCGGCGGCGTCTCGGCCAGCTCCCACCGACCGGGGGAGACCTGGGTGGCCGCGCCGTTCCCGAGCACGAGCCACTCGGCCGGCGCGGTGACCTTCATCCGGTACGGCGCCTTGAGATCGGGCTGGTCGAAGCACGCGAAGATCCGGGGCGCGGCGTCGAGGAACGACATCGCGTAGGTGTAGGCGAGTCCGTCGGCGGCGTCGACCGCGCGGTGCAGCCCCTCACCGTCGTGGGAGTAGAGCATCGAGGCCACCACGACGACCTCGTTCTCCGGCTGCAGCCCGGTCAGCTCGAGCCGGCCGTCGGTCAGTCCGGCGACGTCGACCGCCGTGCCGTTCAGGATCACCGAGACGAGCTCGTCCGGTTTCACGTCCACCCACGTCGTCGTGCTGGTGGCGGCGAAGCTGATCGTGGTGGTCGATCCGAACGTCCGCTCGCCCTGGGTCAGGTCGAGGTCGACGTCGTACGAGTGGACGGAGAGTGCGGCGGCCCGGGTTCGGGCGCCGGCGACGGTGAGACTCGGCATGCCGGCAACTCTATGCGGTTACTACGCTGAACCCATGACCGATATGGAGTACCGGCAGCTGGGTGACTCGGGTCTCACGGTGAGTGTGGTGGGACTGGGTTGCAACAACTTCGGGCGGCGGCTGGACGCGACCGGGACGGACGCGGTGGTGAACGCCGCGGTGGACGCCGGGATCACGCTGTTCGACACCGCGGACATCTACCACGGTGAGCACGGCTACAGCGAGGAGCTGCTCGGCAAGGCGCTCGGCAGCCGCCGCGACGAGGTCGTGATCGCGACCAAGTTCGGCGGTGACATGCAGGGCGTGAACGGCCCGGACTGGGGTGTCCGCGGCTCCCGCCGGTACATCCGTAGGGCGGTCGAGTCGAGCCTGCGGCGGCTCGGCACCGACTGGATCGACCTCTACCAGCTGCACTTCCCGGACCCGGTCACCCCGATCGAGGAGACCCTCGCGGCACTCTCCGAACTCGTTGCCGAGGGCAAGGTCCGGTACCTCGGCAGCTCCCAGTTCGCGGCCTGGCAGGTGGTCGACGCCGACTGGGTCGCCAAGTCCGCCGGCCTGGAGCACTTCATCAGCGCGCAGAACCAGTACTCCCTGCTCGAGCGCGACCTCGAGGACGAGCTGGCCCCGGCCTGCGAGCACCTCGGGATCGGCATCCTGCCGTTCTTCCCGCTCGCAGCCGGCCTCCTCACCGGCAAGTACAAGCGTGGCGAGGAACCACCGGAGGGCAGCCGGCTGGCGACCCAGCCGGAGCGCCTGGCCCGCGCCGACTTCGACAAGATCGAGGCGCTCGAGACCTTCGCGGCCGAGCGCGACCTGACCATGATCGACGTCGCCATCGGCGGGCTCGCGGCGCAGCCCGGGGTCGCCTCGGTGATCGCCGGAGCGACCACGCCGGAACAGATCCAGCAGAACGTCGCGGCCGGCCTGTGGGACCCCACGGCCGCCGACCTGGCCGCCCTGGACGACCTGACGTGACAGTGTTGAATGCCGCGCCTCCGGCGCGGGTGTCACGGGGCTCTGACTCCCGTCCTTCCCTCGTCACTCCAGTCGCTTCGCTCCCTCCGCTCCTCAGTCCAGGACGGGAGGCCCCATGACACTCATCCTGCTGCCGCCGTCCGAGGGCAAGACCGGACGGACTCGCGGCCGTGCCGTCGACCACGCGTCGCTGTCCTTCCCGGAACTCAATCCCGTCCGCGAGCAGGTCCTCGAGACGCTGGCGAAGGTCTCCGCCTCGTCCGACGCGTACGACGTACTCGGTGTCGGCGCATCGCTCCAGCACGAGGTCGACCGGAACACCCGGTGGCGGACGGAACCGGCCGTGCCGGTCTCGGAGCTGTACTCCGGGGTCCTGTACGACGCACTCGGCTACGCGACGTTGTCCCCCGGCAGCAAGCGCCGGGCCGGCAACCGGCTGCTCGTCGTGTCGGCCGCGTGGGGCGCACTGCGGATGGCTGACCGCGTACCGCCGTACCGGCTGTCCATGGGTACGACGCTGCCCGGCCTCGGACCGCTGGCGTCGGTGTGGCGCGAGCCGCTGGCCACGGCACTCGCGGACGCTGACGGCGTGATCGTGGACTGCCGCTCGTCCACGTATGTGGCTGCCTGGCGACCCACTGGCGATCAGGCCGCGAAGTGGGTCGCGGTGAACGTGGTCCGGGAGCGCAACGGCGTCCGCTCGGTCGTCTCGCACAACGCCAAGCACACCCGTGGCCTGGTCGCCCGTCACCTGCTCGAGTCCGGCAAGGACCCCGGCACACCGAAGGCCCTGCACAAACTGGTGAGCGAGCACTGGAACGCAGAGCTCGACCGGAGCGGCGCCGGCTGGACTCTGACCGTGGTGGAATGAGACCAGCCAGGCGCTGGGCCCTAGTCGAAGTCGGACTTTCTGATGATGGCGTGGACGCCGGTGGTGCGGTCGACGACTTGGGAGATCTCGAAGTCGGCGGCGGCTGAGAGGTAGGCGTAGCCCGTCGCCCGGTCCATGCCCTGGTCGGTTTCGAGGAAGTCGAGAGCGTTGACGACCGCGCGGCGCATGGCGACGTTCAGGTCGCTGCCCTGTCCGTTCTGGCTGCCGTCCGGGTCCGACAGGCCGATCGGGACCCAGGCGTCCGGCGTTTCCGCGAACGGGTACCGGAACGCCACCGACGGTGCGTCGCCGGACCCTGGCTTGCACACGGTCAGCCGGAAGGTCGCCCGCAGCGAGCCCTCCAAGGCCGTGAGCGCGACCTCGCCGTTGCCCATCGCGAAATGTGGGTCGCCGACGTGGAACAGCGCGCCGTCGGCGAACACCGGCAGATAGAACGCGGACCGGACGGCCAGCAGGTTGATGTCGATGTTGCCGCCGCCGAGAGTCGGCGGAATCGAGTTCAGCTCCGGGGCTGTCGGCGACGCCGAACCGGCGAACGCGACACCCATCAATCCCATGAACGGCTGCAGCGGGAAGGTCACCGCACGTCGCGTGCCGCGTGACATCACCCCGCGCCCACCACGGATCGGCGTGAACACCGAGACATTCCCGTAGCGGGTCGGGTCGCCGGTCGCCCGGCCGTCGGCCGCCACCGGCGGCATGATCTCGTCGAGCGTGATGCCGGCCGGAACACCGCCGCCGGCCGGCCGGGGGAGGGCGCCTTTCCCGTGCCGGCTGGACACCACGCCGTACGGGACGCGCGGGAGCATCGTCAGCATCTCGACCTTGAGGACGTCGCCAGGTTTCGCGTCCTTGACGAAGATCGGACCGGTGACGACATGCGGCCCGTCGACGTCGAAGTTCCGCGTGGTCCGGTCGTAGTGGCGGGCGATCGCGACGGCGTCGTCCAGGACCGACGACCTGGTGACGCCGTGCTGGGCGAAGTACTCGACCGGGTTCCGGCCCTGGTCCTCGAGGATGCCCTCGTGGGAGACGGTGTCGACGGTGACGGTCTCACCTGACCGCACGCGCAGTACCGGGTCGCTGTCGAGCGACGGAACGTACCCCCACCGGACCTGGTCGGGCATCGACCGCAGGTAGTGACGGCCGTGGATCGGTCCCTTGCCCGGCTGTAACACCTCCCGCGGTACGGCAGCTTGCGCGGGACCCGCCGTACTCGCCGAGGCGGCGACACCGGCGGCACTGACGGCCGCGCTCG
The DNA here is from genome assembly GCF_040653975.1 of Kribbella sp. NPDC050820. Taxonomy (NCBI): domain Bacteria; kingdom Bacillati; phylum Actinomycetota; class Actinomycetes; order Propionibacteriales; family Kribbellaceae; genus Kribbella; species Kribbella sp. NPDC050820. The sequence goes on along the minus strand of NZ_JBFAHB010000065.1, from coordinate 27,308 downwards.
CGCGCAGGAAGTCCCGGCGGCCGAGGCCGGAGCGGAGCAGAGCGGCGGCCTGTTCACCAATGGTTGCCATCGACAGTCTCCTCACTTGGATGGTGTCGTCTGTATACCGGTACGGCATTTCGGCACCGTGAAGCCTTGTAACCAGGGGATGTCGACGGGCGCTGGAGACGATGCCGGCCGGCTTCGAACCTGCCTGAGCGCGAGCGTTCACCGTCGTTTCATCAGTGAGTGGTTTCTTACAGCGCGTGATCGGGGAAGGCTGAGGGCAGCACGTCAGGGGGGATCCGCCCGACCCTTCGGAGGCCTGACTGATGCGACGTTTCACCACCTTCGTCATGACTGCCGTCGCCGCGGTGACGGCATGGACTCTGGGTACCGGCCCCGCGCAGGCCTACCCACCAACGCCGCCGTCAGCCAGTACGGCGGCGACGCAGCTCGCCGGTCTCACGGTCAAGGCCGAGGGTTCGACGACCGGCTACAGCCGGGACCTCTTCCCGCACTGGATCACCCAGTCGGGGACCTGCGACACCCGCGACCAGGTGCTCAAGCGCGACGGCTCCGGCGTCACGGTCGACAGCCAGTGCGAGCCGACCGCCGGTCAGTGGTACAGCGTGTACGACGCAGTCTGGGTGACCGACGACTCGTCGGTCGACATCGACCACATCGTGCCGCTGGCCGAGGCGTGGAAGTCCGGCGCCAACACGTGGAGCACCTCGCGCCGGCAGCAGTTCGCCAACGACCTGACCATTGCGCAGCTGATCGCGGTGTCGGCGTCGAGCAACCGCTCGAAGGGCGACCGGGACCCGTCGGTCTGGAAGCCGCCGAACACCTCGGTGCACTGCATCTACGCCCGCGAGTGGATCTGGGTGAAGCACACCTACGGGCTGTCGCTGCAGTCCGCGGAGAAGACCGCGCTCCAGCAGATGCTCGGGACCTGCTGATTCAGTCCTCGAGCAGATGGCGGCGCTGGGCATGGATCCCGGCCTGGAACCTGGTCCGCGCACCCAGCGTCTCCATCAGCTCCGCGACCCGACGGCCGACCGTGCGGCTGCTCAGCCCGAGCTGACGGGCGATCGCGTCGTCCTTGAACCCAGCGGCGAGCAGCGTCATCAGCCGCGCGTCGAGCGGGTCCGTCGTAGCCGGGGGCACCACGGGAACCGCCTGGTCCCACAACAGCGTGAACATCTCGATCAGCGCGTCCAGCAGCGCACACGGGTGTACGACGAGCGCGGTGTCGACCAACTGGTCGACCGACAGCGGCAGCAGCGCGATCTTGCGGTCGAACACGGCCAGCTTCATCGGGACCTGCGGATGCACGCGTGACGTCTCGCCGGCATCTGCCGCGCTGTACGCCTCGTCCACGCCGCCCGGCACGTCGAGGGAGTCGGGGTCGTAGATGCCCCGGACAACCACCCCGTCGCTGAGCAGCCCGCGAACCCGCGGATCGGACTCACCCGGCCGGGACGCGTACGGCGGCCGGTCGAGCACGAGCAACTGCTCCCGCGTCCCGTTCAGCAACTGCGCGAACCGGGCAGCGATCGCCTCCTGGCCGACGATCACCTCGACCAGGTTCTCCGGCCGGTGCTGCTCCTGCGCCCGCAGCTCCGACAGCAAGACCCGGGCCTCGGCGCGCACCCGGTCCAGCTCCGCACGCCGTACGGCGACCAGCGCGTCGACGGCCACGTCCGGGCGGGTCGGCAGCAGTCGGGGCGGATCGTCGGCAGTGGTGGTCAGCAGCCCGGCCGCCTCGAGCCGCTCGACCGTCGCGACGACGTCCTTCTCGTCCCGGTCGAGACGTTTGACGAACTCGGTCAGCTCGCATCCCGGTGCAGCCAGCAGGGCCCGATAGGCCTCTTCGTCCGCCGGCTCCACCCCCAGCGACTCCAGCATCATCCCTCCCGCGCGACCGGACCCCGGACAGGCTATCTCGTCGGCCGGATGCTGTGGATTCGTTTTCACGTGATTGGCGACTTCGCGCCATGTCCGACATACGTCAGCAATGTCAGTGGTGCGAGCGACCCCCGAATGGGGTACGACTAGCTGAGCAGGGCGCGCGCGGACCGGACAGGGGACGCCCGGTCAAGCCTCAACGCGCGCGCCCGCGCCTTTCCTGCTCTTCATCCGCAGGTAGGCCCGCCAGATCCGCCGCTGCAGCAGCAGCGTGATCACCCCGGCCACCGTCATCCCGACGAGGTTGATCCCGAGCTGCGCTGCCGCGCCGCCGATGTGGTGCGGAGCCCACAACGCGATCGACAACGCGAGGTCGCCCGCCGCCGGCACCGTGGTCACCGAGATGAACACTCCGACCAGCGCGTTCGACCGCCCGGCCGTCTGCGAGAGCACCCCGGCAGACCCGGCCAGTACGGCGACCACCGCCGACCACTTGTCCGGACGCCAGATGAACCCGGTCAACGGCCGCTCGGCGGTCACGTCCCCGACGTCGATCCAACCGACCGCCCGGGCCAGCAACGCCGCGACGGTGGTGAGCGCGATCGCCAGCAGGAATCCCCAGGCCAGCACCAACGACGCGCGCCGGGCAAGGTGCAGGTCGCGCAGGGCCAGGCCGACGGCGACTGCCGCGACCACGCCGAACTCAGGCCCGACCACCATCGCGCCGACGACCAGGATCGACGAGTCGGTAACCACGGCCACGGCCGCGATCATCGTGGCCAGGGTCAGGAACACGTAGTACACCCAGGAGCCCTTGGCCTCGTTGTAGGCCTGGTCGACGACTGCATCCCAGATCACCGCGTCGTCCGGGGCGCCCGGCGCGGCCTTCTCGGTCAGCCGCGCGTTCCGCGACGGAGCCGCGTCGACCACGGCGACCGCGACCGACCCTTCGTCGTACAGGCCCTGCTGCTTGAGCCAGCTGAGGATGCTCGACGTCGCCTCGCGGGTGACGTCGCACTCGATCACGTCACCGGCCGGCCGCTGGGCGGCGCCCGGCAGCCGGACGATGCTGGTCACGCGCGGATCGTCGACGAGCGTGTCCAGGACGCGCTCGCTGCGATCCGGTGGGACGATGAGACGAAGGTGCATCACGGGCCAATGCTCCCAGGCCGCCGGTCACCTTCCGGTCACGGCCTGAGCGCCGCTCTGCGCATGCACCCCCGGATGTGGTCCACTGACGCACCGAATCCAGGGAGGCACGATGAGTGAGAGTGCTGGCGCCGCTGCTGCACCCAAGGCCGGTGAACGCCCCGAGCTGAAACGGGTCATGGGCCCGGGCCTGTTGCTGTTGTTCGTGGTCGGGGACATCCTCGGCACCGGCGTGTACGCGCTGACCGGCAAGGTGGCCGGTGAGGTCGGCGGAGCGGTCTGGCTGCCGTTCCTGTGCGCGTTCATCGTGGCCCTCTTGACCGCGACCAGCTACCTGGAGCTCGTCACCAAGTACCCGCGGGCCGGTGGCGCCGCGGTGTACACGCACAAGGCGTTCGGGATCCACTTCCTCACCTTCCTGCTCACCTTCGCAGTGATGTGCTCCGGCCTCACCTCGGCGTCCAGCGCGTCGAAGGCGTTCGCGGCGAACTTCTTCTCGGCCGCCGACATCGACCCCGAGCGCGGCTCGCTGCTGATGATCACCGCGCTGAGCTTCATGGCGCTGATCGCGCTGGTGAACCTGCGCGGCGTCGGCGAGAGCGTGAAGGCGAACGTCGTGCTGACCTGCGTAGAGCTGTCCGGTCTGCTGATCGTGATCGCGATCGGTGTCTGGGCGATCGGCAGCGGCGACGGCGACACGTCCCGGCTGACCGACTTCAACACCCCGTCGGGTGAGACCGCCTTCGGGTCGGTCACTGCGGCGACCGCGCTGGCGTTCTTCGCGATGGTCGGCTTCGAGGACTCGGTGAACATGGCCGAGGAGACCAAGGACCCGGTCCGGATCTTCCCGAAGATCATGCTGACCGGTCTGTGCATCACCGGTGTCATCTACGTCCTGGTCGCGATCTCGGCGGTCACCCTGGTGTCGCCGGAGGAGCTGAACCAGGGCTCGACGCCGCTGCTGAAGGTCGTCTCGGCCGGCGCCCCGGGCTTCCCGCTCGAGGTGTTCGCCTGGATCACCATGTTCGCGGTCGCCAACTCGGCGCTGATCAACATGCTGATGGCGAGCCGGCTGCTCTACGGCATGGCGCACGAGCAGGTCCTGCCGGGCCCGCTCGGCCGGGTGCTGAACCGGCGCCGCACGCCGTACATCGCCATCCTGTTCACCACGCTGCTGGCGTTCTTCCTGATCGGATACGCCGACCTGGCCGCGCTCGGTGGTACGACGGCGCTCCTGCTGCTGTGCGTGTTCGCGATCGTGAACGTCGCGGTGCTGGTGCTGCGCCGGGACCAGGTGGAGCACAAGCACTTCCACGCGCCGACCGCGTTGCCGGTGCTGGGCGTCGTGCTGTGCGTGTACCTGGCCAGCCCGCTGTCCGGGCGGGCCTCGGCGGACTACAAGATCGCCGGCTGGCTGATGCTGATCGGCGTCGGGCTGTGGGCGCTCACCTGGCTGCTGAACAAGTACGTGTTCAAGCGGCACGCCGAGTTCGACCCGAGCCATATCGACCCGAGTGGTCCGGTGAACTGACCGGCAGCAGCGCTGCCACCACGACAGTGCCCAGGGCCGTGAGCCCGGTGGCCACGGCGATCCAGCCCAGTGCGGCGTAGCCCGTGCCGGCGTCGATCGCCAAGCCGCCGAGCCACGGCCCTGCGGTGATCCCGACGTTGAACGCGGAGAAGTTCGTCGCGGTCGCCAGCGTGGGGGCGTCACCGGCCAGGCTGAAGACCCGGGCGTTGAGGGCCGGGTTGGTCGCGAAGCCGAAGCCACCGAGCAGCACGATGACCGCGATCGCGACCACGGGACTGGTCGCGGTGAGCGTGAGGACCGCGGACAGGATGCTGAGACCGGCGATGCCGGTGAACAGAGTGTGGAAGGGCAGTGCGTCCGCGGTCCGGCCGCCGAGCGTGATGCCGACGAACGAGCCCAGGCCGTAGAGGGCGAGGACGGCGGGCACGGCTTCCGGGGGCAGCCCGGTGGTCTGGATCAGCAAGGGAGCGAGGTAGCTGAACACCACCAGGATGCTCGACGTCACGAGTGCGGTGGTGCAGAACGCCAGCCACAGGCGGGAGTTGGCGAGTGCCCGGAGCTCGTTGCGGAGTCGCGGGATCTGCTCGGGCGTGGGGCGTCCGGCCGGGATCGTGGCGAGTACGCCGGCCATCGCCAGGACGCACAGTCCGGCCACGGTCCAGAACGCCGTACGCCAGCCGAGATGCTGGCCCATGACCGTGCCTGCCGGGAGTCCGACGATCGTGGCGACGGTGAGGCCGCCAGTGACGACGCTCATCGCCCGGGCGCGCGTGTTCGCCGGGACGAGCGCGACCACGGTGACGGCCGCGACCGACCAGAAGCCGGCGTAGACGAAGGCGCCGACGATCCGGGTCGCGAGCAGTACGGCGTAGTTCGGGGTGAGCGCACCCGCCACGTGGGTCAGCGCGAACACGGCCAGGAAGAGCAGGAGCGCCGTACGGCGGGACCAGGTGAGCGTGACGACGGCGAGGACCGGGGCGCCGACCAGCATGCCGACGGCGAACGCGGAGATGAGCAGACCTGCTTGCGGGATGGAGATGTCGAGGTCTGCTGACAGCTCAGGCAACAGTCCGGCGAGCATGAGCTCGGACGTGCCCTGAGCGAAGATGCTCAGGCCAAGGACGTAGACGGCTACCGGCATCACGTTCCCCCACCCTCGACTGCAACCCGGAGTATCGCAAAGATCACCGTCCGCTGTCGCCGCGCCTGCCACAGACTGAGACTTGGGTGGATACGGCATCGTTGAGACATGAGCTTCCAGACGCCAGCTCGACGGACCGGACGGAGTGTCGACACGGCCCGGATCGGCGGCGGCCTGAGGCTGCTCGTGCTGCTGGTCGGGCTGATGTGGCTGTGCGAGATCGTCGACACCGCGCTGAACGGCTCGCTCGATCAGTACGGGATCATCTCGCGCGATCCGGAAGGCCTGCTCGGGGTCGTGACCGCGCCGTTCCTGCACCTCGGCTTCGGCCACCTGATCTCGAACACGCTGCCGCTGGTGACACTGGGCGCGCTGATCGCGCTCAGCGGTGCGACCCGGCTGTTCGCGGTCACTGCGATCGTCACCGTGATCGGCGGATTCGGCACCTGGCTGGTGTCACCGCCGAACACGATCACCATCGGCGCAAGCGGGCTGGTCTTCGGGTTCGCGGCGTACCTGATCGCGCGCGGGATCTTCAACCGCCGGCTGAGTCAGGTGCTCGTCGGCGTACTGGTGGTGCTGGTCTGGGGGAGTGCGCTGCTCGGCGGCCTGCTGCCGCAGGACGGCATCTCCTGGCAGGGTCACCTGTTCGGCGCGATCGCCGGCGTTCTGGCCGCCTGGATCCTCGCGGACGACCGGCCCAAACGCGTCACCTAGCCGAGGGTTGCGGGGTCGGTGTTGGCTCCGCAGACGATCACCACGACCCGCTCGCCGGCCGCGGGTCGGTAGATCCCTGACGCGAGGGCGGCGTACGCGACGGCCGCGCCGTGCTCGACCACGAGGCGATGCTCGCGCCAGAGCTCATTGCGAGCGGCAACGATCGCGTCATCGTCGACGAGCAGTGAGGCGACCCCGTACTGCGTCGCCGCTGCGAAGGCCAGGTCGCCCAGACGGCGGCCGCCCAGTGAGTCGACCGCGACCCCGCCGACCGGAACATCGACCGGCTCGCCGGCTGCCAGTGCGCGGTGAAAGGTCGGTGCGAGCTCGGGCTCGACGCCGATGACACGGGCCTGGTCTCCCAGGGCGGTCGCGATCCCGGCGATCAGCCCGCCGCCGCCGACCGCGACCAGCACGGTGTCGAACCCGCCGACCTGGTCGAGCAGCTCCAGCCCGATCGTGCCCTGCCCGGCGACGACCTCCGGCTGGTCGTAGGCGTGCAGCAGCAGCGCGCCCGACTCGTCTCGCGCCTCCAGGGCCGCCTGGTAGGCCTCGGCGTACTCGTTTCCGACCTGGATGACCTCGGCCTGCAGGGTGTGCAGCCTGGCGACCTTCGCCGCCGGCGTGGTGACCGGGACGAAGATCCGCGCCGGGATCCCGAGCTCACGCGCTGCATAGGCGGCCGCGAGACCGGCATTGCCACCGGAAGCCGCGACCAGACCTGTCCCGGTGAGGTGGCCGTCCTCCTTGGCGGTGAGCAGCCGGTTGAACGCGCCGCGTGGCTTGAACGACCCGGTGTGCTGCAGCAACTCCAGCTTGAAGGTGAGGCCCGGCGCGACCTCGATCACCGGCGTACGGCGGACCCGCCCGGCGATCCGCTCCCCCGCCGCGCGGATGTCCTCGACACTTACCGTCATGCGCCAACCCTGCCACGATGAGGGACATGGGCGCGTATGAGGAAAGCCACCGGCGCAGTCTCGACGATCCAGAAGCGTTCTGGCTGGAGGAGGCCGGCGCGGTCAACTGGACCCGGCCACCGGCGCAGGCCCTCGACGCCACCGGCGCACCGCTCTACCGCTGGTTCCCCGACGGTGAGCTCAACACGTCGTACAACGCGCTCGACCGGCACGTCGAAGCCGGCCACGGCGACCGGACCGCGCTGATCTACGACTCACCGGTCACTGCGACCAAGCGGACCCTGACGTACCAGCAGCTGCGTGACGAGGTTGCAGTCTTCGCCGGGGCGCTCAGGTCTGTGGGCGTCGGGAGGGGCGATCGGGTGATCGTCTACATGCCGATGGTCCCCGAGGCCGCAGTCGCGATGCTCGCGTGTGCGCGGCTCGGCGCGATCCACTCGGTGGTCTTCGGCGGCTTCGCCCCGAAGGAGCTGGCGGCCCGGATCGACGATGCCGAGCCGAAGGTGATCGTCGCCGCGTCCTGCGGGATCGAGCCGACCCGCGTGGTCGAGTACAAGCCGATCATCGACGCCGCCCTCGAGCTCACCCGGCACCAGCCGGAGCGCACGATCGTGCTGCAGCGCGAGGCCGCGCTCGCGAAGCTCGGCGACCGCAACCTGGACTGGTCCGAGCTCACCGCCGGCGCCGAGCCCGCCGACCCGGTGCCGGTCGCCGCGACCGATCCGCTCTACATCCTCTACACGTCTGGTACGACGGGGAAGCCGAAGGGCGTGGTCCGCGACAACGGCGGCCATGCCGTCGCACTGTCCTGGTCGATGCGCGCGGTCTACGACATCGGCCCGGGTGACGTGTGGTGGACGGCCTCCGACGTCGGCTGGGTCGTCGGCCACTCCTACATCGTCTACGCGCCGCTGCTGGTCGGCGCCACGACCGTGCTCTACGAGGGGAAACCGGTCGGTACCCCGGATGCAGGCGCGTTCTGGCGGGTCATCTCCGAGCACGGCGCGAAGGCGTTGTTCACCGCGCCGACCGCGTTCCGTGCGATCAAGCGGCTCGATCCGGAGGCGCTGGAGCTGGGGAAGTACGACCTGCAGGGCTTCCGGACGCTGTTCCTCGCCGGTGAGCGGCTGGACCCGGAGACCTACCACTGGGCGCACGAGCATCTCGGCGTACCGGTCGTGGACCACTGGTGGCAGACCGAGACCGGCTGGCCGATCGCCGCCAACCCGCGTGGTCTCGAGCCGTTGCCGACCAAGCCCGGGTCGGCGACCGTCCCGATGCCCGGCTGGAACCTGCAGATCCTGGACGCCGTCGGCAACCAGCTGCCGGCCGGCGAGGAGGGCGCGATCGCGATCAAGCTGCCGCTGCCGCCGGGTGCGTTGCCGACGCTGTGGGGTGACGATCAGCGCTACATCGACAACTACCTGAGCCGGTACGACGGCTACTACCTGACCGGCGACTCCGGCTACCTCGACGACGACGGCTACATCTTCGTGATGGGCCGCACCGACGACGTCATCAACGTCGCCGGACACCGGTTGTCGACCGGCAGCATGGAGGCCGTGCTGGCCGCGCATCCGGCGGTGGCCGAGTGCGCGGTGATCGGAGTGCAGGACGCGTTGAAGGGCCAGCTTCCGCGTGGCCTCGTCGTACTGAAGGCCGGTGCGGACATCCCCGAGGAGGTCCTGCAGGAGGAGCTGGTGGCCGCGGTACGGCGGGACATCGGGCCGGTGGCCGCGTTCCGGGACGTATCGGTGGTGGACGCGCTGCCGAAGACCCGGTCGGGGAAGATCCTTCGCAAGACCATGCGCGGCATCGCCGACGGCCGGGACGAACCGATCCCGTCGACGATCGAGGATCCCGCCGTACTCGATGCCCTACGACCCATCCTGCGCAGCCAGGAACCGTAGGACCGCCGGTCCGGCGACTTCATGGAACTCGTGGAAGTACGCGTGCCGGGCACCCTCGATCAGCTCGGCACGCGCTCGCGGGATGCGGTCGGCCAGCAGTTGCGCGTTGGCGGCCGGGCTGAAGACGTCGTCGGACCCGTGCAGGATCAGCGTCGGTGAGGTGATGCCCGGCAGGCCGTCCCACGCGTCGTGCCTGTTGCTCGCGACCAGGTGCCGCGCCCTCGCGTATGACGGCATGCTCGCGTCACCGAGCACGGGATGTAGGCCTGGATTCGCCGCCAGCCAGCCCGGCGTATACATCAGCTCGAGCAACACCCGCTCGGCCTTCGCGGAGTCGGCCAGCGCACGGCGGATCTCCTGGCTTCGCTCGTACCCGTGCGCCGCACCCGGCGACGTACACCCGAGGACCAGCCCCTTCACCCGATCGGGGTGGTTGATGGCGACCCACTGCGCGACCCGCCCACCCATCGACGTGCCGTAGAGGTGCACCGCAGCCAGCCCGAGATCGTCCAGCACTGCGACGACGTCCTCGGCGAATCCGGGAGTGCTGTAGACCTCGTCCGGCTTGTCGCTGTCGCCGGTGCCACGCCAGTCCAGCGTGACGGTCTGGTACGACGCTTCGAAGTCGGCGCGAACCGGGTCCCACCAGGTGTGGTTGTTGGACTGGCCGGCCAGCAGGACGAGCGGTTGCCCGGCGCCCCGGACCTGGTAGGCGATCCGCTGACCATCGGCTGTTGTTGCGTGCGGCACGGGAGCAGTCTGCCGGATTCGGTGGCGAGTTAGGCTCGGGGTATGCGAGTGGTGATTGCGGGTGGACACGGGCAGATCGCGCTGCGGCTGACCAAGCTGCTGGCCGGCGACGGGCACGAGGTGGTCGGTCTGGTGCGCAACCCCGACCATGAAGCCGACATCACCGCCGCCGGCGGGCAGGCCGCCATACTGGATCTCGAGCAGGTCGACGCGGCCGCAGTCGCCGAGGTGCTCGCCGGGGCCGACGTGGCGATCTTCGCCGCCGGCGCGGGGCCGGGCAGCGGGAAGGCGCGCAAGGACACCGTCGATCGCGGGGCCGCGGCGCTGTTCGCGGACGCGGCCGAGCAGGCCGGCGTCCGGCGGCACATCCAGGTCGGCTCGATGGGCGCCGACCGGGCCGACGCGCTGACCGACGACGAGGTGTTCACCGTCTACCTCAAGGCCAAGTGGGCCGCCGAGGAGAACCTGCGCCGCCGCGACCTCGACTGGACCATCCTGCGCCCGGGCGGTCTGACCGACGACCCAGGCACCGGCCTGGTCCGGCTCGAGGACAAGACCGGCAACGGCCGGATCAGCCGCGACGACGTGGCCCTCGTGCTGGCCGGCCTCTGCGACACCCCGGCCGCGATCGGCCGGACCCTCGAACTCGTCGCCGGCCAGACCCCGGCGGCCGAGGCACTGAAGAACCTCTGACGTTGCCACAAGCAACAGAATGTGACGGTTATGGGCGACACTCTCCGGCAGGTGCACTTCGAGCGCCTGGCCAACAGCAGCTACGAGGTCCGCAACGCCCGGGGCGGCAGCATCCGGGTCGGGTCGGGCGGCGAGGACACCGACTTCACCCCGGTCGAGCTGCTGCTCGCGGCGATCGGCACCTGCTCGGCGATCGACGTCGACATCGTGGTCAGCCGCCGGGCCGAGCCGACCGAGTTCACGGCGGTCGTCCGCGGTGACAAGGTCCGCGACCCCGAGGAGGGCAACCGGATGGAGAACCTCGCGGTCGAGTTCACCATCCGCTTCCCGGAGGGTGAGGACGGCGACAAGGCGCGGGAGGCGCTGCCGCGCGCGGTGAAGATGTCGCACGACCGGCTCTGCACGGTCAGCCGCACGGTCGAGCTCGGCGCGCCGGTCACCACGACGGTCGACGAGACGGTCTGAGCGGGCCGGCCTGGGCCGGCCGGCTCTACGCGGGCCGGCCTGGGCGGGCCGGCTCTACGCGGGCCGGCCTGGGCGGGCCGGCTCTACGCGGGCCGGTCCAGGCGTGACGGGCCTGGGGCGAGGAACTCAGCGACCGGCCGCAGCCGGGTGGTGAGCAGCTTCTGGGTGCGCTCGCCAGCCAGCCGGACATCCGACGGCGGGCCAGGGGTGAAGGGCAGCGACTGCGGGTCGAGGCCGTCCCGGGCCGCGATCATCCGGCCGAGCTCGAGACGGTTGACGGCTTGCGGTCCGGCCACGTGCGCCGGACCCTGCACGTCGGACTCGAGTAGCTCGAGCAGCGCGGTCGCCAGGTCGGTCACGTGCACCGGGCAGCGGATGTTCCCGGTGTACAGGGCACCCGGTCCGCCGGCGGCCAACGCGTGCACGAGGCGTTCCGTCGACGACTTCCCGTCGTACCCGATGATCAGGGAGGTCCGGGCGATGACGGCTGCCGGATCGATCGCCCGGACGGCTGTCTCGGCGGCGGCTTTCGCAGCGCCGTACGGCGTGACCGGGCACGGGCTCGCGTCCTCGTCGTACGGCTGATCGCCGCCGCCGAAGACCACGTCGGTCGAGACGAAGACGAGTCGTGTGCCCCGCGCGGCGAGTGCGACGTTGGCCGGACCGTCCGCGGTCGTCACCCAGTCCGACTGCAGGAACGCGGCGTGGATGATGCCGTCCGGCCGGACCTTGCGGATGACGTCGTCGACCTCACCCCGATCCCGGACATCCATCCGGACCCCACCCGGCACTGGCTGTCTGTAGTACGCCGGTACCACTTCGTGCTCAGCCACCCGCGCGATCTCGCTCCCCAGTAGCCCACCGGCCCCAGTGACGAGCACCCTCACCCGCTCAGCCTACGCGGAACCGTCGACTCCGGCGTCTGCCGCGGGCCGCGGAGGGGGAGGGTTTGGGAGTAGACGAGGTTGGTGGTCGTGCTGCCGAAGTCGGTCAGTTCGTTGACGAGCTCTTCGAGGTGCGGCATCGAGGCAGCGGCGACCTTGAGGGTGTAGCAGTCCTCGCCGGTGGTGCGCAGGCACTCGAGGATCTCGTGGCGTTCCTTCAGCAGCCGGTGCAGCGGCTCGTGCTTGTTGCCCGGGTACTTCAGCCGTACGACGGCCAGCACCGGGTAGCCCACCTTCGTCAGGTCCACCTCGGCGCGGTACGCGGTGATGATCCCGGCCGACTCCAGCCGGCGGACGCGTTCGGTGGTCGCCGAGGCGCTCAGGTTCACCCGGCGGCCGAGCTCGGTGAGCGAGATCCGGGCGTCGTTCTGCAGCTCGGCCAGGATGGCCCAGTCGGTCGGATCGAGACTCTCGGTCATACCGCGAGAATACCGGCGATTCCCCGGCCGAAGCCGTCGTACGCCGGGAGGATTCTCTTCAGAACCGGGCTTGCGGCTGGCTAGCCTGATGGGCGTGGAAATCGGTGTGAACGTCCCCAACTTCGGCCCCGGCACGAACCCGGCCCGGCTGCGCGACTGGGCCCGCACGGTCGAAGGCCTCGGCTACGACCTGCTGATGGTCTCCGATCATGTGGCGATCACGCCCGACGTGGCCGAGCAGTACCCGGCGCCGTTCTTCGACCCGTTCACCACGTTGAGCTGGCTGGCCGGCGTCACCGAGCGGGTCCGGCTCGGCACCACCGTGCTGATCGCGCCGTACCGGCACCCGTTGCTGGTGGCAAGGATGGCGGCGAACCTCGACCAGCTCAGCGGCGGCCGGTTCGTCCTCGGCGTCGGCGTCGGCTGGGCCCGGCAGGAGTTCGAGGCGCTTGGTGCGGATTTCGAAGCACGCGGCCGGGTGACCGACCAGACGCTGCTCGAGATCCGGCGAGCCTGGGAGAACGACAAGGACTACGGCGGCGGCTCGATCCCGATCTGGATCGGCGGCCGCAGTACGGCGGGGATGCGGCGCACGGTCCGGTACGGCGACGCCTGGCACCCGCTGCGGGAACGGCTCGACTGGATGCGCACGGCACTGGACCGGCTGCAGACGATCGCCGCCGAGGAGGAGCGCCCGGTGCCGGAGTTCGCGCCCCGGATCCTGCTCCGGCTGACCCGATCACCGTTGCCCGACGACGAGCGGGTCGCTGGTGAGGGCTCACTCGACCAGGTGCTCGCCGACCTCGACGCACTCCGTGAGCTCGGCGCGCGGAGCGTCGTACTGGATCCCTTCATCGGCGATCCTGCCGAGACCGAGCGGCCCGAAGTGGCCTGGCAGGCGCTGGCGACGATCGCCGCGCACCGACGACAGGAGAACACGTGACCCCCGAAGCAGAAGACTTCCTGCGCCGCGCGATCGAGCTCGCCGCGGCGGCCCGGCGATCCGGCAACCCGCCGTTCGGGTCGCTGCTGGTCGGCCCGGACGGGACAGTGCTCGCCGAGGAGCAGAACTCGACCATCACCGACGGCGACATCAGCTTCCACCCGGAGCTGAAGCTGGCGGTGTGGGCGGCCCGCGAGCTCGACCCGGAGACAGCCGCGGGGACGACCATGTACACGAGTTGCCAGCCGTGCGAGATGTGCTCGGGTGCGTTGGCGCGGTCCGGGCTCGGCCGGGTGGTCTACGCGTTGTCCGGTGAGCAGCTCAACGGACTCAAGTCGACCGGCGGCTTCCCCGCCGTACCGCTGGAAGGGCCGGCGCTGTACGACGAGGCGAAGGTGCCGGTCGACGGGTACTACCCGTAGACCGGCACCCACACGTCGATCAGATCGGGCCGAGGCAGAGCGTGTAGCGCTGCGAGCCGACCTCGGAGGTGTACGCCGCCTCGTAGCCGGGGAACTGCTCGCACTTGGTGTCGTCGACGGTGTCGTCGAGCTTGCCGACGACCTTGTACTCCGCCTCGGACGACGCGCAATCGACGACCTCGACGTCCGGGGTCGTCGAGGTGCCCTTGTTCACCACGCAGGACCCGACCGTGGCCTCGGACGCGGTGGTGATGCTCAGCTGGATCGCCACGAACGCGACGATCAGCGCGATCGGGAGCAGCAGCATCGCGATCGCCGGGCGCTGCGGCAGCGGCTTGCCCGGGTTCATCGGCCGGCCCGGGGCGCCGGGGGCCGGCTCGGGGAGCTTGCGGAACTTCGACCACGGCTCGAGGTTCATCAGCATCGTGATCGGGTTGACGATCATCGAGCCGATACCCCACCAGCCCTGCCACAGGCTCTTCGAGGTCATGTCCCGGACGGTCGCGATCCCGCAGGTCCGGCAGAACGGGCCCTGCAGCTTCAGGAGCCGCATCACCACGATCATGCCCTGGTGCCCGCGCACCGTCGCCTGCACGGCGGGGAACCCACCACAGAACCGGCACTGCACCGCACCTTGCTGCATCGGCTGACCCTGCTGCTGGAACTGGCCCTGCTGCGGGAACGGCTGCTGGTGCGGCGGCTGCTGGTACTGCTGAGGCTGCTGCGGCGGGCCCTGGGTGTACTGCGGGAACTGCTCCGGCGGCGGACCGTAGCCACCCGGCTGGTTGGGGTACGGGTTCTGCGGGGGCTGCGGAGGGGATGTGGTCACGGACGCTTCCTGAAAGACGATGGCGGAACAAGACGAACCACCGCACCTTACTCACCCCAGTGGTCCACTTCGGCCCGCGATGTGAAACGGTGCCGCCATGCTCACCATCGGCCCGCTGGAACCCGCGGATCGCCCCGCCTGGCAGCAGTTGTTTGCCGGGTACAACGAGTTCTACGGCCGCACGATGCCGGACGAGTTCTACGATCAGGCCTGGACCAGATTCCGCCAGGACACCGAGATCCACGCTCTCGGCGCGCGGCTCAACGGGCAACTGGTCGGCATCACGCACTTCCTCACCCACGCCAGCACGACAGCGCCCGACTCCTGCTACCTGCAAGACCTCTTCACCGCCCCCGAGGCCCGCGGCCAGGGCGCGGCCCGCGCGTTGATCGCGGCCGTCACCGACTGGGCGCGAGCGCGCGGCTGCGGCCGCGTCTACTGGTCCACCCACGAGTCGAACGCAACCGCCCGCCGCCTCTACGACCAGGTCGCCGAGAACCGCGGCTTCATCCTGTACGGCGTCCCGCTCTAGGTCGTGTCTGGTAATTCAGCGCCGTCGCGAGCCGAGTGCCGCGCAGTAGGCGGGGAATTGCCAGGCACGGCCTAGCTGTACCGGTCGGCCAGCTCACGCCCGAGCCGGGCCAGCTCTGCCTGCACCGACGGCGGATCGACGACCTCGATCGAGCCACCCCAGCCGGCCAGGTGCTGCGCGATCATCAACGGTGTCGGCGCGGTCACCTTGATCCGCACGCGGTCGCCGTCCATCCCGTCGACCTCGCAGTGCCGCCCGAGCCGGTCCTGCATCACCCACAGGTGCCGCTCCTCCATCAGCACGGTCGCGGTCAGCCCGGAGCGCCGTTCCTCCATCTGCTCGACGACCTCGTTCCACGCCGCGGACAGGTCGAAGTCCGCCGGCCGTTCGAACGGCTCATCGGTCACCTCGGCCGACACCACCCGCTCGACCCGGAAGGTCCGCTGTCCCTTCGGCGTCCACGCGATCAGGTACCAGATGTCGTCCTTGTCCACGAGACCGAGCGGATCGACCATGCGCTCCGACGGCTCCCGGCCGCGTCCTGTGTAGACCAGTCGGACCTTCTTCCGTCGTACGACGGCGTCCTGCAACTGCTGCACCAGTTCCGGGCGTTCCTTCACGTTCTCGCCCCAGCGCGCCGGATCGATCACGACCGCCTCGGCCGCTGCCTCGGCGTGCTCGCGGAACGTCTGGGGGAGCGCCCGCACGAGCTTGCGCAGCGCGGCCTTCGCATCCGGTGCGATCGACGCCGCCGGCCCGACCAGCAGGAACAGCGCCTGCGCCTCCGGAGCGGTCAGCCCACTGAGGTCCGTCCGCGCGCCGCCGATCAACTGCCAACCACCGTTGCGCCCCGGCTGTGGATAGACCGGGATCCCGGCCGTCGACAGCGCCTCCAGGTCACGCCGCGCGGTGGCAACCGAGATCTCCAACTCGTCCGCCACCTCGGCCGCGGTCACCCGCCCGCGCGCCTGCATCAGCAACAGCACCGCCACCAGTCGATCCGCCCGCACCCGACCATGCTCGCAGACAAACCGCTCAGCTGCTGAGCACTTATCCCAGCCACTGTCAGTGGCTGCAGAAGCACGGAAAATCAGGTCGATCCGGAAGCGAGCTCCGCTGCGACAGTAAGGACATGAGCACCCTGTCCGACACCGAGCTGCTGCGGAACATCTCCGCGGGCGACGAGTCGGCGCTGCGGATGCTCTACGAACGGCACGCCGGCTGGCTGCTGCTCCGGCTGAACCGCCGCTGCGGCAGCCAGGACGTCGTGGCCGGTGCCCTGCAGGACACCTTCGTCGCGGTCTGGCAGTCGGCCGGGCGGTTCCGCGGCGAAGGTGACGTCGCGGCCTGGCTCTGGGGGATCTCGATCCGGCGACTCGTCTCCGCGCTCCGCGGGCACCCGGCCGCCGACCCGCTCGGCGACGACGTCGTTGGGTCCGCCGTACCGGCCGTCAACAGTGCCGAGGACGAGTTGCTGCGCGGAGTCGAGTACGGCGACGTCGGACGCGCACTGCGGACGCTGCCACCGGAGCTCCGCGCGACGCTGCAAGCGACCGTGATCGACGGACTCACCACGAAGGAGGCGGCCGTGCTGCTCGGCATACCGCAAGGCACCGTGAAGAGCCGTCTTCGAGTGGCCAAGAGCCGCCTGCGCGACCAACTGATGCCGACGCGGGACGGGAGGATCTGATGACCTGGCACCTCGGTCCCGAACTGCTGGACCGCTACGCCGACGGTGACCTGGACCTCGCCCGCCAGTCCGCCGTCGAAACGCACCTGGTCGCTTGCGCCGACTGCCGGCGGCTGACCTCAGCCAAGGCGCCGCAGGACCTGCTCGCCGACATCTGGCAAGGCGTCGAGATCGCCACCGCCCGGCCGCGGCTGCCCTGGCCGCTCCGGCTGGCACAGAAGCTCGGCCTCGCCGAGACCGACGCCATCGTCCTGCGTGCATCGAGCTCCCTCTACCGACCCTGGCTCCTCTCGGTCGTCGGCGCGTTCATGATCGGTGTCGGCGGGTCGATGCTGCCGGCCGCGCAGCAGCGTGCGTTCTACCTGCTATTCGCCCCGTTGCTCCCGGCAATCACGGTCGCAGCGGCGTACGACACCACCGACCCGATCCGCGAGCTGGCCGCGGCCACGCCGTTCAGCAAGGTCCGCATCGCCTTGTTGCGGACGGCATCCGCGGTGGCCGTCGCGCTGCCCGTCGTACTGCTCGCTGGGCTCGTCCTGCCGTTCGTCGGTGCGGATGCGTTCGCCTGGCTGCTGCCGGCACTGACTCTCACCTTGCTCGCGCTCACGCTGCTGACCTGGTGGACCGCAGCGGTCACCGCCTGGGTCGTCGCCGTTCTCTGGCTCTCAGTGGTCGGAGTGCTCCGGTCGGCCGATCAGCTCAGCGCAGTCGACACCCCGTTCGCCCAACTGGCCTTCGCTGTCGCAGCCCTCCTGGCGCTGGGCGCTCTCGCCATCCGGCTTAGCTCGCACCATGCACCAGGAGGCTACGCATGACACCCCAGATCGCCGTCCTCGACGGCGTCACCAAGTCGTACAGCGGTACCGAGGTGCTGCACCGCACCGACATCGGATTCGACCGCGGTGTGATCGGCCTGCTCGGCCCGAACGGCGCCGGCAAGTCGACCATGCTCCGGCTGCTCGCCACCGCCATGCCGCCGACGACCGGCCGGATCGTGGTCAGCGGCCACGTCGTCACCGGCGGGATCGCGGACCGAACCGAGGCCCGTCGCCGGCTCAGCTACCTGCCACAAGAGGTCGGCATCCCGCGCCGGATGACCAGCTTCGGCTTCCTCGACTACATCGCCGTGCTGAAGGAGTGGAAGGACACCGACGCGCGGCACCGCGAGGTCATCCGCGTCCTCGGCCTGGTCGGACTGGCAGACCGGCGGACGAAGCGCGTGGCGGCGCTGTCCGGCGGGCAACGCCGGCGCCTAGCGCTCGCGCAGGCGCTGATGGGCGAGCCCGACCTCGTCGTGCTCGACGAACCGACGACCGGGCTCGACCCGGAGCAGCGGGCGTCGCTGCGCGGCATCCTCTCGTCGTACGCCGATCGTGGCGCCGTGCTGATCGCGACCCACCAGACCGAGGACGTGTCCGCGCTCTGCGACCGGGTGATCATCCTCGACGACGGCCGGATCCGGTTCGACGGCTCGGTCGCGTCGCTGATCGCGATGGCCCACGGACAGGTGTGGATCGGCGCCGAGGTGAACTCCGGAGCGTTGTCCTCCTGGCGCACCGGGACCGGTGAAGTGCGATCGCTCGGTGGGGTTCCGGCCGTGGGCAGCCGTCCGGCCGAGCCTGCGGTCGAGGACGCGTACCTGCTCGTCCGGAGCGAGACGATGATCGGAGAACCGCGATGACTACCGCCGTGGTCGCCGCCCGGCCGGCGTCGATGCTCGGCCAACTGGCGCGCAAGGAGATCGGCCGCTACGCGTCCCACCCGCTGTTCCTCGTCGGCACCGCGCTCGTCGCGTTGAGCTCGATCGGCAAGCCCGACGGGAACATGTCGTCACTCGGCAACGTGATCGCGCCGGCGACGGGGTTCGGCGTGATTGGCCTGCTGGTGATGGCGTCGCTCACCCGGACCTCCGACCAGATCGCGTCGGCCGCCGGCGCGGTCGCGGTGACCGAACGGACTCGGACGCTCGCGCTGGTCTGTGCATTGATCGTGCCGTTCGCGGCTGCCGTCTGCTGGCTGGGCTGGGCGCTCTGGGCCTACCGGCACTGGCCGCCGCCTCCCTACGGTGCGCCGTTCGGCGGCATCGGTGACGGCTGGGTCCTCGCGAACTTCGTCGCGCTCGGCCTGCTCCCGGCCGTTGGTGGTCCGGTCCTGGGGCTGCTGGTCGGGCGCTGGGTGCCGCGACGCGGTGCGGCACCGCTGTTCGCCGTACTGCTGGTGGCCGAGACGATCCTGATGCAGGGGCTGTTCGAGTCACTCCGCTACGTTCGGCTGGTCGCGCCGTGGACCTACTTCGCCGGTCCGTACGGCATCGAGGGTGACGCCGACCGGATGATGGTCCTGACCGGGTCGCCGTACTGGTACTGCGTCTACCTGGTGGTGCTGTGTGCGCTGGGCGTCGTCCTCGCGCTGCTGCACGACCGTGAGCGTCCACGCCGTCCGATGCTGATCCTGCTGGGTGTCATCGCGATCCTCGCGGTAATCACAGCGACGCTGGCGATCACCACCGGAGTGCAGGACGTGATGATCAACCCGCTGCGGTCGCAGCCATGATCCGGTACGCCGCCCGCGCCGTTCCCTGGGGTCTCCTGGGGATCGGTGCAGCGCTTGTTGTCGGACTGCTCCTGTTGGTGGAGCGCTGGCCGTACGAGCTATGGCCGTTGCAGGGCACCGCTGTCGGGTTGCTCGCGGCAACAGTTGTCTGGTGCTACCCGGAGCCGGCCGCCGCGGTCGTCGACACGCTGCCGCGGGGTCTCGGGTGGCGTACGGCGACCCGCTCGGCCGGTGCGGTCGCAGTCGTGCTGGTGTGGCTGGTCGCCGTCCGGGAGACGAGGGGAGGGTACTTCGGTCACGCGCTGGACGTCGCGTGGCAGGGGATCGCCCTGGCGGTCGCAGCCGCCGGCTTCCTCACCTGGCAGCGGTCCCGCGGATCCGACGGCCCGGCGCGAGCCGTCTCGGCCGGGATCGTCGGAGTCGCGTTGTTCGTTGCCCTGGCCCGCCCGTTCGCGGACGCCGTACCCGTGTTCCCTTACCTGGCGGAAGACGACTGGGCGAGGAGCCGCTGGCTCTGGGCATCGCTGCCGGTGGCTGTCCTGGTGGTCAGCTTGGGGCGCCCTCGCCGACCAGGCCGTCGATGGACTCGCGGATGAGGTCGGCGTGGCCGGTGTGGCGGGCGTACTCCTCGATCATGTCGACCAGGATGTAGCGCAGGCTCGCCGACCGGCCGTTGCGGGACCGCTTCGCGAGCTGGTCGATGCCGCCGGTCGTCAGCGCCTCCTCGACGGCCTTGCGGGAGCGCTCGACCGCGTCCTTCCAGAGCGTCATCAGCTGCTCGGGGGAGTCGTCGGCGGCGCTCTGCCACTCCCAGTCCGGGTTGGCGTCCCAGTCCACCGAGTCCCACGGCGCCGGCAGCTCCCGGTCATGCAGCCGGCCGGTGAAGTACTCGTCCTCGACCAGCGCGAGGTGCTTGAGCAGGCCGCCCAGCGTCAGCGTCGACGGCGGGTGCTTGGCCGCGAGCCCGTCCGCCTCGAGACCGCCGCACTTCCAGGCGAAGGTCCGGCGGTTCCGCTCCAGCGCGCCGACCAGGGTGTCGATCTCGCTGCCGGCGATCGGGGGCTCCTGCAGAATCTCGTTCTCCATGGCTGCAGACTACAAACTGTTCCGGACGGTTCTCTTCCGGAATAGTGGGCCTCATGGCGTACGACGAGAGTCCGACGGCCCGGACGTTGATGGTGCTGGAGCTGATCCAGAACAGTCCCGGCATCACCGCCGAGCAACTCGGGGACAAGCTCGGCGTCTCCGAGCGAGCCGCCCGGCGGTACGTGGCGATCCTGCGCGAGGCCGACGTACCGATCGAGTCCGTCCGCGGCCCGTACGGTGGATACCGGGTCGGGCGCGGACTGCGGCTGCCACCACTGATGTTCAGCACCACCGAGGCGCTCGGCCTGGTGATGGCCGTGCTCGAGGGGCCGCGTGGCGCGGACGACCCGGTCGAGATCGCGCTCGGCAAGATCGTCCGGGTGCTGCCTGAGCCGATCGCCCGCGCGACGGACGCCGTACGGCGGGTGAGTGCGCGCGGGCCTGATCCCGGGGCGCGGACGCCGGACCCGGAGATCACCGCGCAGCTCGTGACGCACAGCACCGCCCAGCGGCGGGTCGAGCTGTACTACGAGCGCCGCCCGGGGGAGGGCTGGACGATGGACGTCGACCCGTGGGCGGTCGTCGTACGGCGTGGTCGCTGGTACCTGCTGTGCTGGTCGCACACGAAGTCGGCCAAGCGCGTGCTGCGGATCGACAAGATCAAGCGGGTCGATCCGCAGGACACGATGTTCACCCCACCCGAGGACCTCGATCCGCTGGCGTCGGTGGAGGAGCATCTCGCGCTGGGCTGGAAGTACAAGATCGAGGTCGTCATCGACGCGCCGATCGCGGACGCGGCCTGGTGGATCCCGCGGAGCATGGGCCGCATGGAGGAGATCGACGCGGACCACACCCGCCTGCTCGCCAGCACCAGCGAGCCGGACTGGTACGCCGCACAGCTGACCGCGATCAAGGCGCCGTACCGTATCCTCGGCTCGCCCGAGGTGCAGGAGGCCGGCCGGGCGCTCGGCCGACGTTTGCTGGAGGCAAGCAGCTGTGACTGAGATCGAGTTCGCCGGCGAGATCTGGTACTGGCGCGGGCCGGCGCCGTTCTTCTTCATCACGGTGCCGGAGGAGGAGAGCGCCTACTTCGAGGCCGAGTCGAACTTCGTCACCTACGGCTGGGGGATGATCCCGGTCCAGGCCGAGATCGGCGAGACCGTCTGGGACACCTCGATGTTCCCCAAGGACGGCCGGTACGTCCTGCCGGTCAAGACCGCGGTCCGGCGGGCCGAGGACCTCGACGACGGCGACGTCCCAACCGTGCGGCTCCGGCTGCGCAGCTGGACTGTCGGTCGGGACCGCTAGCGTTTCGTCCTGCACCCAGCACAGGGAGAGAACTCAGATGTCCACGCTGCCAGAACGCCCCAACACCGCACTGCTCGTCATCGACGTCCAGACCGGCGTCGTGTCGGGAGGGCACGAGCGCGACCAGGTGGTCGCGAACATCAGCACACTGGTCGGCAAGGCCCGCGCCGGCAGCGTGCCCGTGGTCTGGGTTCAGCACAACAGCGAGAACCTCATGAAGGACAGCGAGGACTGGCAGCTCGTCCCGGAGCTGAAACGGTCCGAGTCGGAGCCGCTCGTCCACAAGACCTTCGCCGACTCCTTCGAGGACACCGACCTCGAGGACGTGCTCGCCGGGGCCGGGATCGGCCGGCTGTTCGTCAGCGGCGCGCAGACCGACGAGTGCATCCGCTCGACCATCCACGGCGCCTTCGTCCGCGGGTACGACGTGACGCTGGTCGGCGACGCGCACACCACCGAGGACCTGTCCGAGTACGGCGCCCCGACGCCGGACAAGGTGATCGCCCACACCAACCTGTACTGGCAGTACCACAAGGCCCCCGGCCGGACCGCTGCGGTCGAGAACACCGCAGACGTGACCTTCACGGAGGCCTAGCGGTTGTCCCCGCCTAGCCGTTGACCCAGGCCGGGAAGCCGTCGCGCCAGCTCGGGTACTTCGGCGTCCAGTCGAGCTCCTTGCGCGCCTTCTCGTTCGACGCTCCACGGACCGTGGTCATCTGGGCCAGGACGAACTCACCGGCGAGCAGCCGGCCGAGCCATCCCGGCACGTGCATCGGCGGCTTGGCGCCGGCCACCTCGGCCAGGTACGGCAGCCACTCGGCGACCGGCGCCGGGTCGTCGTCCACGATGTTGTAGACGCCGGGCTCACCGCGTTCGATCGCGGCGAGCGTGGCGGCTGCGGCGTCGCGGGTCTCGATGAACGACCAGATTCCGCCACCGCCGGCGACGACCGGCATCTGCCGCTTGCGCACCATCTCGACCATCGCGTCCGACGCGCCGGGTCCGTAGAAGGTCCCGTAGCGCAGGACGATGCCCTCCGGGGCCTTCTCCTGCACGGTCGCGTCGACGTACTTGATGGCGGCGAGCGTCCGGGCCGCGGACGGGACCGGCTTGCTGATGACGGGATCGGTCTCGGTCTTCACCGGCCCGCCGGACTGGTCGTAGATGAAGTTGTGGCCTTGGGCGACGATCCGGCGGGTGCCGGCTCGCTCGGCGGCCGCCAGGAGGTTGTCGGTGCCGCGGGTCCGTAGCTCGTTGGTGGCCGCGAACACCTGGTCGACCTTGCGGAGGCTGCGCATCTCGGTCAGCGCGGTCATCTGGTGCACGATCACGTCGGGCTCGGCGGCGTCGACCGCGGCGATCACGCCCTCGCGATCCAGCCCGTCCACGACGACCGGCTCGGCGCCCGCCGTACGCAGCTGCGCGACCTTGCCGGGGGACCTCGTGGTGGCGGTGACCTGGTGGCCGGCCGCGACCAGACCAGGGACCAGGTGTCGGCCGAGTGCGCCGGTCGCTCCGGTGACGAAGACACGCATTGTCGTTTCCTTCCCATCGTGTTGTCGCCCTGAGGACACCGCCCGCTGCAGCCGTGTGACATCCAATGGCCGCTCCGGATTCGCGCGGACATAGGATCGGCCGCATGGCGACACGGCTTGTGCAGGTGACGATGAAGGCCCGCGACGACGACGCGGTCGGCCGGTTCTGGGCGGATGCGCTCGGCTGGGGGGTATCCAGCGAGGGACCCAGCGTGACCAACGTCGAGCCGAAGAACTTCAGCTACCCCGATCCCACCGCCGTGTGCGTCGACGTCCTCGCCGTCCCGGAGCCCAAGACGGTGAAGAACCGCGTGCACCTCGACCTCGCCACCACCTCGGCGGCCCACCAGGCGGAGCTGGTCGCGCGGCTGCAGGCTCTCGGCGCGACGCCGGCCGATGTCGGCCAGGGCGACGTACCGTGGACGGTTCTCGCCGACCCGGAAGGCAACGAGTTCTGCGTGCTCGAGCCTCGGGAGATCTACCGGGACACCGGGCCGATCGCGGCCGTGGTGGTCGACTGCCTGGATCCGCGGGCCATGGCCCGGTTCTGGGGCGAGGCGATGGACTGGACCGTGCACGAGGTGACCGACGGCCACGCGAGTCTGCGCTCGGCCAAGGGCGTCGGGCCTTATCTGGAGTTCGTCCGGACACCCGATCCGAAGACCGGGTTGAACCGCGTCCATCTCGACGTCCGGCCGTACCCCGGTGACGACCACTCGGCGGAGGTGGCGCGACTGAAAGCTCTCGGCGCCACCGACGCCGACGTCGGCCAGGGCGACGTACATTGGGCCGTCCTCGCCGACCCGGAGGGCAACGAGTTCTGCGTCCTCACCCCACTCTGACGCGCCTCGCCGGTAGGCTGGCTGGACACGACTGGCGCGGGTGGGTGTGACCACCGGGGAGTGACCGCAGGGCATCGACCGCCTGGGTGCCCGAGGCAACGATGCTGAGGAGCCTGGTCGTGACCCGTGTACTGCACCTGTCGGACACTCATGTCAGCAGGACCGGACCGGACGAGGACGGAGTCGACGGCGTCGCCGCGCTGCGGCAACTGCTGTACGACGTACGCCACATCCCAGCGCTGGACCTGGTGGTGGTCAGTGGCGACGTCGCCGACGACGGTTCCCGCGAGGGGTGTGACGTGGTCCGGTCGCTGGTCGGCGCCTTCGCGGCCGAGCGCGGCATCCCGCACATCTACAGCACCGGGAACCACGATCGCCGGGAGGGATTCGCGGCGGCTCTTGGTTTCGGCCACCTCGGGCCGGACGGCGCACCGATCGGACGCCGCACCGACCTCGACGGCCTGCTCGCGGGCGTGAGCGAGGTGAACGGGTTGCGCGTGATCACCCTCGACAGCCTGGTCCCCGGCGAGACGCACGGCGTGCTGGGACGCGACCAGCTCGACTGGCTCGCTGCCGAGTTGGCGACTCCGGCACCGGCCGGCTCGATCGTCGTACTGCATCATCCGCCGATCTTCGTGGACGCCATCCCGTACCTGGAGTCCGTCGTGCTGCAGGAGCCTTGGGCGCTGGGCGATGTACTCGCGGGGACGGATGTGCGGGCTGTGCTGTGCGGACATCTGCATCACCAGCTGTCCGGCTCGGTGGGCGAGAAGCCGGTGTGGGTGACACCTGGGGTCGTCACCCGGATCGACCTGACTGCTCCCAGTGCGCATGCCCGCGGCGTCCTCGGCGCCGGCGCGACCGTCGTGGACCTGAGCGGATCACCGACGTTCTACACCCTGCACGCGCGGGACCCGCGGGCCAACACCGAGGTCTACGTCTACGACCCGCTCACCGGCGCGCTCTCATGAGACCTCCGTCGGCGTCCAGCGGGCGTTGGGTGCCGATCGCGGGCAGGTACTCGTCGAAGAAGACCAGTGCGCGGAGTTCACGGCGGCTGTGGGTGCCGGTCTTCTCGAAGATCGACTTGAAGTGGTCCTGGACCGTCCACGGCGACAGGGACAACCGCTCGGCGAGGACTTCGGTGGTCAGGCCGCGGACGGCGAGACCGGCGACCTCGCGTTCGCGTTCGGTGAGGCCGTAGGACTCGAGCTCGAGGGCGATGGCGGTTTCGGGGCCGGCGCGTTGGATCACGATGGCGACGAGGTCGGATCCGGCGCCTTCGGGGACGGAGGCGTGCAAGGAGAGCCAGCCGGCCGCGCTGGGGACCTGCAGGGAGGGTGCCTCGCCACGCGCGTGCCGGCGCGCCACCGCGGCAAGTGCGAGGACCGACAGCGGTAGGTCGCGTGGAGCGGCCGGATCCGCCCGCGTCAGGTCGTCAAGGAGGACTCGGGCCGGGGGCGTGATCAGCTGGATCTCGTCGCGGCGGCCCAGCAGGATCAACCCAGGTGCCGCTGCGTGGTCCTGGCGGCGCGCGGCATCCAGGCGGACCGAGGCGCGCAGTCCTTCGGCGATCGGGCGGGACAGCCGCGCGATCAGCCGCGCCTCAGCCGCCGTGAAGTCGCCCGATCGCTCCGTGCGATGCAGTACGACGCAACCCCACGGGCGCCCCTTGGAGACGAACGCCGTACGCAGCTCGAAGGGCGTGCCGTAGGGAGCGAGGAACTCGCGGTAGCGGGCGCTCCGCGCCGGCCGCCCGCGAGTCGACTCGCCGAGGATCCCCACCGGGTGCCGGCGCCTCGCGATCGTGGCGAAGCTGTTGTAGTCGTCCCGCCGGTACTCGCTCGACAGCACGGCGTCGATCGCCACCGGCTCACTGTCCGAGGTCAGGAAGCCACCGGCCTTCAGCTCGACCGGGTCCGCGGTGGTCATCATCAGGGTGCGCGGGTCCAGGCCGTGCCAGCAGGTCGCGTCGATCGGGACCACACGCCGGATCCGCGCCGCGAGCTCGCGATGGAACTCGTCGCGCGGCAACCCCCGGACGGCCAGGCGCTGAACGTCGGCCACGAGGCGATCTGCTTCCCAGGCCGCCATGACCGCATTATCGGTCCGGCGCACGCGGCGGGGGCAAGCCGCGTGCGGGAAACATCCCAGATTTCCGGGCTTCTGGCCGGTCGGCGGAATCCGGAGCCTGAGAGCAGATCGCCGTACCAGTCGAGGAGGATGTGCGATGAACACGCAGACCGTGGCTTTCACTGTTCCGTTGCTACCGGGGATGACCGAGGTCGACCGCAAGGTGATGACGTCGTGCTGGCACGGCGAGCGCCGATCCGAGTACGAGGCGTCGCGCAGACGGCTCGGGATCGTCCGCGAGCAGGTGTGGATCCAGCCCACACCCGACGGCGACGTCGCGGTCGCCGTACTCGAGGCGGTCGACATCGCGGCTGCGCTGGCCGGGGTCTCGACCTCGACCGAGGCGTTCGACAGTTGGTTCCGCGACCACTGCCGGAGCGTCCACGGCATCGACCTCGAGTCCGGCTTTCCACCGCCTGAGATGATCCTGGACTACCGCGCCTGACCTGCCGACGCGCCGGCAGCCACTCCGCCAGGGCCGGGAGTACGGCGCGAAGGTTTCGTCCGGTGATCTCGACATCGGCCAGGGCGTGCAAAGGTCACCGCCTGAGGCGGCGGCTGTTCTTGTGGCGCCTTTGGCGCGCCGCAGGCCGCGAAACGCGTGAAGGTTTTCGGCGGAGGGGACGCGCAATGGTCACCGCCTGAGGCGGCGGCTGTTCTTGTGGCGCCTTCGGCGCGCCGCAGGCCGCGAAACGCGTGAAGGTTTTCGGCGGAGGGGACGCGCAATGGTCACCGCCTGAGGCGGCGGCTGTTTTGTTGGCGCCTTCGGCGCGGCGGGGATCGGTGAGCGGTTGGGGCCGGTTGGCGGACTGGCGGCGTGGGGGCGCGGCTCCGGGCTGCTTGATGGTGCTAGTCGTGGTGGTGTGCGTCAAGGGCGCCTTCGGCGTCCGCTGCGCGGATCTTCGACCC
>NZ_JBFAHB010000064.1:0-51630 GCF_040653975.1 Kribbella sp. NPDC050820 | reverse complement strand
CCACGCCCTCATCGCCCTGGCCATGCTCACCCTCGGCGGCTACCGCCCACCCCTCCCCGGGCGAAACTGACCCACACATCAGACAGAAGAGCCGGATAACCATGCGGATGGTGGGTTATCTGCTCGTCTGCGAGTGGATAACCCAGCGTTTGGGGGGATATCCGGTTCTTGTGGTGGATGTGTGGGTGGGGCGAGCGGGCGCATGCCGTTGGGTGGGTTGGGCGTTGTCGAGAAGCAGGGGGCGGATCGCCAGGCCATCACATCGGGTGCTGTCGGCGGTGTCAGGCGGGCAGCGGGAGGTAGGTGGTGATTGTGATGGGCTGGCGGTCCGCCGCGTCGGGGGCCCGTTCACGGGGTGGCACGTTGGGCGTGCCGGGGGCGGGAGGCGCTAGGAATGTACAAGCCGGGGGGATGGGAGTGCGGGATGGTGGTGGGGTGGATGACGTTAGTGAGCCGGTGCGGTTTGAGACGAAGATTGCTGTGGTGTTGCGGGAGGACTTGGCCGCCTGGCAGCGGGTCAATGTGGCGGCGTTCCTGGTGAGTGGGATTGCGGGGACGCATCCGGAGGTGGTGGGGGACGACTACGAGGATGCGGACGGGCAGACGTATCTGCCGATGTTTCGGCAGCCGGTGATGGTGTTCGAGGGGGCCAAGGAGTTCATGCGTACGGCGCATGAGCGAGCGCTCAAGCGGGAGCTCGAGTGTGCCGTGTTCACGCAAGAGTTGTTTGCTACGGGCAATGATCGGGACAACCGGGCCGCGGTGAAGGCGGTTCGGACCGAGGAGCTGGACCTGGTGGGGATCGCGGTGTACGGGCCGAAGAATGCGGTCGACAAGGTGCTCAAGGGCGCGGCCAAGCACCCCTGAGGAGGTAGCGCTCGAGGGCGAAGGGCTTGAGTTCGGGTGCGCGCTCGTCGGACAGGATCAGGGGTACGACGTGGCGCGCCGTGCCAGGCGCCAGCGTGAGACCGAGCATGCCGTGGCCGGTGGCGACGTACAGGCCGGGGTGACCGGGGACGGGACCGATCAGCGGCAGGCTGTCCGGGGTGGCTGGGCGCATGCCGGCGAACGTTGCTGTCGACAACCCGGGCCGCCAGTCGGCAAAGTACGGCCTGGTGCGGTTGACGATGGTGGACAGGAGGCGTTCGGCGATCGGGCCGCCGGGCCGGCCGAGGTCCAGGCGAGCGGCCACGCGGACGCCGTCGGCGAACGGCGTGATCGCGATACTCGGCTCGACCAGCTTCACGGCCAGCTGCGGAGCGCGGCCGGTGCCCGGTGTGGTGATGCTGTAACCAGTTGCCGCGAGCAACGGAAGTCGTACGCCGAGCACGGCCAGCAACTCGGTCGACCACGCACCCGCCGCCACCAGGAGCCGGTCACAGTCGAAGCTCCCCGCACTGGTCTCCACCCGCCAGCCGACCCCGTCCGGTCCCAGCCGGCTCGCCGTACCACTCACCAACCGGCCACCCGCGTCGGCCAGTTGCTTGTGCAGGGCACGCAGGACCTGTTCCGGCCGCACCTGCACCTCGTCAACGGCATGTACGGCGCCACTGACCGCAGAACCGAGCGCTGGTTCGCGCGAGCGAGCCGCGGACCCATCGAGCACCTCGTAGCCGCCCTTGTACCCGGCAGCCGTCGTAGCCTCGGCCAACTGCGCCACCTCGTCCAGCCCGGCCTGCGTGACCGCAGCCATCAGCAGACCGGTCTGCCGGAGCTCAAGATCCGCTGTCTCCTGCAACCGGGCGAAGTCGTCCACACACCCGGCACCAAGATCCAGTACGGCGCGCAACCCGGCCGCATACCGACCAGCGGACCCACTGCGCACGAACCCGACCAACCAGCGCAGCAAGCTCGACGTCAGCCGCGGAGCGACACTGAACGGCGCCTCCCGATGCAATGCCTGGCGTGCCGAGTGCAGCAGTACGCCGGGACCGGACAACGGAGCCGACAGCGCCGGCACGACCCACCCGGCCGCAGCAGGGGACGCGAAGCCCGCCTGCGGCCCGGCGTCCAGCACGGTCACGTCGGCCCCGGCCCTGGCCAGCTCCACAGCCGACCAGAGCCCGATCACGCCGCCGCCGATGACGATGATCCGCATCGCGCCGCCTACTGTCCGGCCGCATACGACGCGAGGAACGTCCGCGTCCGCAGCTCACGCGGCGTGCCGAGCACGTCGGCCGGCTCGCCTTCCTCGACGATCCGCCCGCCGTCGACGAACACGACCCAGTCGGCCACCTCCCGCGCGAACGGGAGCTCGTGCGTCACCAGCACCATCGTCATCCCGTCGTCGGCCAGTTCGCGCATCACTCGCAGTACCTCCGCGGTCGACTCGGGGTCCAGGGACGACGTGGGCTCGTCGAAGAGCAGGACGTTCGGCCGCAGGGCCAGCGCCCGGGCGATGGCGACTCGTTGCTGCTCACCACCCGACATCTGTTCCGGATAAGCGATTCCGCGATGGGCGAGCCCGACCCGCCGGAGCAGCTGGACCGCGCGCTCCAATGCGTCACGTTCCGGGATCCCGGCCCGCAGTTGCGCCAGCATCACGTTCTCCACCGCGGTCAGGTGCGGGAACAGGTTGAACCGCTGGAACACCATGCCGACCGACTGCCGCAGCTTCGCCAGGTCGCGGCAGCGCACCTCGTCCTCGGCGAAGATCGTCTCGCCGGCCACTTCCAGCAGGCCGTGATCCGGTTGCTCGAGCAGATTCAGGCAGCGCAGCAACGTGGTCTTGCCGCCGCCGCTCTGGCCGATGATCGCCACGATCTTCTTGTGCCGGACCGTCAGGCTGACCCCGTCGAGCACCAGTCGCCCGTCGAAGGACTTGCTCAGGTTCTCGATCCGTACGACGACGTCCGGATGCGCCACGCTGAGCTTCATGCCGACGGTCCTTCCAGGAGTGCACGCGCAGCCGCGAGACGCCGGCGCCGCCGGGGAGTGAGCGGCACACCGGCCCGGATCCGTCGCTCGAGCCAGAGCAACCCTTGGGACAGCGGGTAGCAGAGCGCGAAGTAGATCGCCGCGATCACCAGGTAGACCTCCAGCGCGCGGAACGTCGCCGACGTGATCAACCGGCCCTCGGACATCAGCTCCGCCGCCGAGATGGTGACCAGCAACGACGTCGACTTCAGCAGGTCGACCAGCATCGTGTTCGTGCCGGGCAGCGCCGATCGCAGTGCCTGCGGGAAGACGACGTACGCGAAGGTGCTGATCCGGCCGAGGCCGAGCGCCTCCGCGGCCTCCTGCTGGCCGCCGTGCACACCGGCGATCGCGGACCGGAAGATCTCCGACAGGTAGGCGGCGTAGAAGACGATCAGGCTCACGCAGCCGGCGCTGAACACGTCGAGCTTCAGGCCGGCCGAGGCCAGCCCGAAGTAGGTGACGAAGATGATCGCGAGCAGCGGGATGTTCTTGAACACCTCGGTGTAGACGGCGGCCGGCGCCCGGAGCGCGCGGTGCCGGCTCACCCGCAGCAGCGCCAGCACCAGACCGAGTACGGCGGCGCCGGCGAAGCTCGCGACCGTGTAGGCGACGGTCCGGCCAAGGCCGTCGAGCAGGGCCGGTGAGTAGTCCGACCAGGGCACCTCGAAGAGTTGGGTCAGCATCAGGGGCTCCTCAGATCGACGGGGGCTGCCAGTCGGCCGGCCGGTCGACGCCACGCCGGGTCACGGCGATCTCCGGCGCCGGCTTCAGGAACTGGTCGGGCGCGCCGCCGTACTTCTCGATCAGCTTGGTCAGCTCGCCGCTGGCGTACATCGCCCGGATCTGCTCCGAGATCGCCTTCTCCAGCGCGGTCGCCTGCTTGGGCAGGTAGAAGCTGGTCATGTACGAACGGAAGTACTCGTACTGCGGACGCGCCTTGACCTCCGCATCGGTCGGTGGCGTCAGGTACTGCGTCTCGACCTTGAGCTCCGGTCGTTCCTTCTGCGCGGCGAGCACCAGCAGCGGGTCTAGGAACCCGACATTGATGCGCCCGGCCCCGAGGTCGTCGAAGACCCCGTTGCCGTCCGGGTACGCGTGCAGCTTGGCGCCCGGCACGGCCTGGATCGACTTGACCCACACGTAGCCCTCGACGGTCCCGAGATCCTTGCCCTGCAGGTCGTTCACGGTCTGGTAGTGCTCACCGCTGCGGACTGCCATCGCGGGAGGCGAGTAGTACGGCGGGTCGGTGAACAATCCCTGCTTCTGCCGATCCGCGGTCCAGGCGACACCGCCGATGGTGATGTCGACCCGCCGGGACTGGACGTTGGCCAGCATCCCGGCGAAGTCGGTGAGCTCGGGTTTGACGGTCAGCCCGAGCTTCCCGGCCACGGCGTTGAGGATGTCGGCGTCCAGGCCGGCCATCTTGTCACCCACCATCGACGTGTATGGCGCGTACGGCTGGATGGCGACCTTGAGGACGCCGGGCTCGATCGTGCCGAGCGCGGCGGCCGCGTCGGAGACCGGCGCCTTGGACTCGCCGCCGCACGCGGTCAGCGTGCCGATCAGCAGTGCGGCGGCGGTGAGCAGTGGAGCGACCCGGGACCGGGCCAGAAGTGCCTTCGACATGGCGTGCCTTTCCGTGTCTCGACCCCGATTTCTTCAAGGCTAGAGACGCCGTCGGACCACGTCATTGGACGGCTGATCCAGGAATCGACGATCATCGGGGCACTTCGCTGTACGCTTCGTACAAGATGCTGTCCGCTCCGTTGGCCCAGCAGATCGCCCGGGAGACGTCCGAGGTGATCGGCTACAACGTGCTCATCACCGACGACCACGGCATCGTCATCGGCAGCGGCGACACCAGCCGGCTGGGCAGCTTCCACGAGGCATCGGTCGACGTACTGGCGTCCCAGCAGGCGGCGTGGCACACCGCGGCCGAGGCGCAGCGGCTGCGTGGGGTCAAACCCGGGATGACGCTGCCGATCGTGATCGACGGTGCGGCGGTCGGGACGGTCGGCATCACCGGGTCGCCGCGGCAGGTGCGGCGGTTCGGCCTGGTGGTCCGGCGGCAGACCGAGATCCTGCTGCAGGAGTCGGTTGAGCTCCGGTCCCGACTGCTGCGCGAGCGGGCGCTCGAGGAGCTCGTCCGCGACATCGGATCCTTCGACGCCGACGTGGTCGACCCGGCGTTCCTGGCCGGCCGGGCGAAGGAACTCGGCTTCGACCTCACCGCGCAGCGCACAGTCGTGATCGTCGAGGTGGACGAACCCGTGCCGGCCGGCGGCGGCGTACCGGATGTCGCGACGCTCCGGCCCGAGGTGCTGCGGACCTTGCGCCAGACCTTCGGATCGGCCGATCTGGTGGCCGCGATGACGGCCGGGCGGTTCGCCGTGCTGCCGGTGCTCGGACGCCGGAGCCGGGGGACCGCCGAAGACCGGCTGCGGCTGGGGCAGGTCGCCGTACGGGCGGTCGCGTCCGAGCACGGGTTCGCGTCGCGGGCCGGGGTGGGCGGAGCCGCGCGCGGGATTGCGGCGTTGCGGGAGGCGTACGCCGATGCCGGCGACGCGCTCCACCTCGGCAAGGGGTGTGAGCCGGGCGAGACGGCGTACGTGATCGATGGGCTGCGTGGGCATCAGGTGCTCGCAGCGGTCGGTCATCGAGCACGGTCGCGGCTGGTGTCACTGGTCGCAGGTCCGCTCGCGACCCAGGCGGACTGGCCGGAGCTCCGGGCCACCCTGATCGCCTGGTGCGAAAGCGGCTTCAACCTGGTGCGGACCGCCGATGCCCTGCACATCCACCGCAACACCCTGATCTACCGCCTGGAGAAGATCGAACGCCTCACCGGCCGTCCCTGGCGCGACCACCGCAGCACCCTCACCCTCTACCTGGCCTGCCACGCCTCCCAGCTCGACAGCCCCTAGCGCGAAACGCAACCAACCTCTGCCCGGACGATTCCCGGTGGACAGAGGTTGGTTGCGTCAGTTCAGCAGACGAATTCGTAGCTCTCGGCGTCGTTGTCGAAGCCCTGCAGCTCCAGGTTGTTGTACGACGTGTTGGCCTTGAGGTCCACGCTCCGGCCGCCGAGGTTGTCGTCGGCGTACAGCCGGACGATGCAGTTGGTCTCGTTGCGGACCGACGAGATCTCGTTGTCGCCGTCCCAGCCGTCGATGTCGCAGCCGTCCGGGCAGGTGTCCGGGGTGGTGTCGATGTACTGACTGCCGGTGTTGGTGGTTCTGCATCACCTCCAGCCAAAGCGCCCGGACTTTCAGATCACTTTCAGTCAGCTTTCGCAATCCCTCCGTGACGAAGCCGAGACAGAGCCGACGGACGGCCGTCACCCAGGCGACGAAAAGCCCCTGGACCGGACCGGTCCAGGGGCTTCAGAGGTGTCGCAGGGGTCAGACGCGCCGGAAGATCAGCGCCCGCTTCACTTCCTGGATCGCCTTGGTGACCTCGATACCGCGCGGGCACGCGTCGGTGCAGTTGAAGGTGGTCCGGCAGCGCCAGACGCCCTCCTTGTCGTTGAGGATCTCCAGCCGCTGCTCGGTGCCCTCGTCGCGGCTGTCGAAGATGAACCGGTGCGCGCCGACGATCGCCTGCGGGCCGAAGTACTGGCCGTCGGACCAGAACACCGGGCAGGACGTCGTACACGCTGCGCACAGGATGCACTTGGTGGTGTCGTCGAACCGGTCCCGGTCGGCCTGCGACTGGATCCGCTCCCGGGTCGGCTCGTGGCCGCTGGTGACCAGGAACGGCATCACCGAGCGGTACGCGTCGAAGAACGGCTCCATGTCGACGACCAGGTCCTTGAGCACCGGCAGGCCCTTGATGGGCTCGACGGTGATCTCCTTCTCCGGGTTCAGGTCCTTGATCAGCGTCTTGCAGGCCAGCCGGTTACGGCCGTTGATCCGCATCGCGTCGGAGCCGCAGACGCCGTGCGCGCAGGACCGGCGGAAGGTGAGCGTGCCGTCCTGGTCCCACTTGATCTTGTGCAGCGCGTCCAGGACGCGGTCGGTCGGCTGCAGCGTGACCGAGTAGGTCTTCCACTCGGACTCGTCGACGACCTCCGGGTTGTACCGCAGGATCTTGACCTTGACGTCCATCAGTACTTGCGCTCCATCGGCTTGTAGCGGGTCTGCACGACCGGCTTGTAGTCCAGCCGGATGTTGACGTTGCCTTCAGCATCGATGTCGCGGTACGCCATCGTGTGCCGCATGAAGTTGACGTCGTCGCGCTTGTCGTAGTCCTCGCGGAAGTGGCCGCCGCGGGACTCCTTGCGGGCCAGCGCGGACACCACCAGCACCTCGGCCAGGTCGATCAGGAAGCCGAGCTCGACGGCCTCCAGCAGGTCGGTGTTGAACCGCTTGCCCTTGTCCTGGACCGCGACGTTCGCGAACCGTTCCTTCAGCGACTCGATGTCGACCAGCGCCTGCTTCAGCGAGCCCTCGGTCCGGTACACCTGCGCGTTCAGGTCCATGGTCGCCTGCAGGTCGCTGCGGATCGCGGCCACCCGCTCGTCACCGGTCGCGTTCCGCAGCCCCTCGACCAGGTCGACGACGAACGTCTCCGGGGTGTCCGGAAGCTCCTCGAAGACCGCGGTCTCGGCGTACTCGGCGGCCGCGATGCCGGCCCGGCGGCCGAACACGTTGATGTCGAGCAGCGAGTTCGTGCCCAGCCGGTTCGCGCCGTGTACGGACACGCAGGCGACCTCACCCGCGGCGTACAGGCCGGGGATCACGTCGTCGTTGTTGGCCAGCGCCTCGCCCTTGATGTTGGTCGGGATGCCGCCCATCGCGTAGTGCGCGGTCGGGAACACGGGGATCTGCTCGGTATACGGCTCCACCCCGAGATAGGTCCGGGCGAACTCGGTGATGTCCGGCAGCTTGGCGTCGATGTGGGCCGGCTCCAGGTGGGTCAGGTCGAGCATCACGTAGGCGCCGTCCGGTCCGCAGCCGCGGCCCTCCCGCACCTCGTTCGCCATCGCCCGGGCGACCATGTCCCGCGGCGCCAGGTCCTTCACGGTCGGCGCGTAGCGCTCCATGAACCGCTCGTTGTCCTTGTTCCGCAGGATCCCGCCCTCACCGCGGGCCGCCTCGGACAGCAGTACGCCGAGACCCGCCAGGCCGGTCGGGTGGAACTGGAAGAACTCCATGTCCTCCAGCGGCAGGCCCTTGCGCCAGACGATGCCCATGCCGTCGCCGGTCAGCGTGTGCGCGTTCGACGTGGTCCGGAAGACCTTGCCGAACCCGCCGGAGGCGAACACGACGGACTTGGCCGAGAAGATGTGCAGCTCGCCGGTGGCCAGCTCGTAGGCGACCACGCCGCTGGCCCGGCCGTCGGTCATCAGCAGGTCGAGGACGTAGAACTCGTTGAAGAACTCCACGTTCTGCTTGATGCACTGCTGGTACAGCGTCTGCAGGATCATGTGACCGGTGCGGTCGGCCGCGAAGCACGAACGCCGTACGACGGCCTCGCCGTGGTTGCGGGTGTGGCCGCCGAAGAACCGCTGGTCGATCTTGCCCTCGGCGGTCCGGTTGAACGGCAGGCCCATCTTCTCCAGGTCCAGGACCGCGTCGACGGCCTCGCGGCACATCACCTCGGCCGCGTCCTGGTCGACCAGGAAGTCACCACCCTTGACCGTGTCGAAGGTGTGCCACTCCCAGTTGTCCTCCTCGACGTTGGCCAGCGCGGCGCACATGCCGCCCTGGGCCGCGCCGGTGTGCGACCGGGTCGGGTAGAGCTTGGTGAGCACCGCGGTCCGGGTCCGCTTGCTGGACTCGAGGGCGGCGCGCATACCGGCTCCGCCCGCGCCGACGATGACGACGTCGTACTGATGGCGCTGCATTGTTCTGAGATCCTTACTTGCTGCAGACCGACAGCGTGCTGTTCGGGTCCAGGCAGGGGTCGAAGGTGAAGATCACCAGGGTGCCGAGCACGACGATCACGATCGACGCGGTGATCAGCAGGGACTTCAGCCAGAACCGGGTCTGGTCCTTCTCGGCGTAGTCGTTGATGATCGTGCGCAGTCCGTTGGTGCCGTGCAGCATCGCCAGCCACAGCATCAGCAGGTCCCAGACCTGCCACAGCGGGTTGGCCCACTTGCCGGCCACGAAACCGAAGTCCAGCGCGTTGATCCCGTCGCCGAGCATCAGGTTCACGAACAGGTGGCCGAGCACCAGGACGACGAGGGCGAGGCCGGACAGCCGCATGAACAGCCAGCTGTACAGCTCGAAGTTGGTCTGCCCGGACCGGTTCCGGCCGCCGCCCTTGAGCGAACGGGAGGGGGAGCTGGACCGGGGGGCCGCGATCTCCGACATCTCAGCCTCCGAAGACATGTGTGAGGTGGCGGATCACGAACGGCACGAACAGCACGACCCAGAGCACGCCGACGCCGATCATCAGCTGGCGCTGGTAGCGCGGGCCCTTGGCCCAGAAGTCCACCAGGATCAGCCGGATGCCGTTGAACGCGTGGAACAGGATGGCGGCCACCAGGCCGACCTCGAGCAGGCCGACGATCGGGTTCTTGTAGGTGCCGATGACCTCGTTGTACGCCTCCGGGGAGACCCGGACCAGCGCGGTGTCGAGCACGTGCACCAGCAGGAAGAAGAAGATCCCCACGCCAGTGATCCGGTGCGCGACCCATGACCACATGCCCTCCCGGCCGCGGTACAGCGTGCCGGCTGGTTTGCTGGGCAAACCGATCCTCCGATCGGACGTCTGACCGAGAGCCGTGCGGCTGCCGCGACCGGCTCGACCCGGGCGAAAACCAGGCCGCTTCGATGCTAGTCCTGTGATCAGGCTCGAAATGTCCTGACAGGTGTGAGATCGGTCGCGTCGGTGGCCCATCCGACCGGTCCGCGACTGGCCCTCGACGGTGACCCGGAGATCGTCTTGACTTCAACCGGGCTTGATTGTCGAGACTTCCGGGAGGCCGGGGATGTCGCCCGGGTCACATCGAGGGGAGAACACGGTGAGTTTCTGGATCTGTGCGACCTGTGCGGTCGAGCACTCCGAGCAGGTCGAGGTCTGCGCGATCTGCGCCGACGAACGCCAGTGGGTGCCCGCCGACGGGCAGCACTGGACCACGCTGGACGAACTGGCCGCCGCCGGTACCGAGGTCACCGTCGACGAGGTCGAGCCAGGCCTGTACGGCGTACAGTCGAAGCCGCCGGTCGGGATCGGGCAACAGTCGATGCTGCTCACGACCGCCGAGGGCAACCTGCTCTGGGACCCGATCGGGTACCTCGACGACGACGCCGTACGCCGGGTCCGCGAGCTTGGCGACGTGGTCGCGATCATCGCCAGCCACCCGCACATGTACGGCGTCCAGGTGGAGTGGAGCCACCGGCTCGGCAACGCGCCGGTCTACGTGTCCGAAGCGGACGCCGAATGGGTCGCCCGCCAGGATCCGGTCATCCAGACCTGGTCCGGCAAGCTCACGCCGCTCCCTGGGGTGACCCTGATCCAGCCTGGCGGGCACTTCCCGGGCAGTGCGGTCGTGCACTGGGCGAACGGTGCCGACGGCAAGGGCGTGGTCCTGTCCGGCGACACCATCTTCGCCAACCCCGACCGCACCTCGGTCAGCTTCATGCGCAGCTACCCGAACCGCATCCCACTGTCCGGCGCCGTCGTCGACCGAGTGGCCCGCTCCCTCGACCCCTTCGACTACGACCGCCTCTACAACAACTTCGGCTCCGTCATCCCGGTCGACGCCAAGGCGATCGTCCGCCGCTCCGCCGACCGCCACGCCGCCTGGACCCGAGGCGACTACGACCACCTGACCTGATGACAGCCCGGACCGCCCCCACGGCAAGGGGCGGTCCGGGGGCTGGGTCAGGTGCGGCCGACTGCCAGGCCGTCGATCTGGATGAGTTTGCCACTCGTGGCGGACACGAACTTGAGGGTGCCGCTGAACAGGGTGGTTTGCACGGGGAGGCCGAGAACGACCTGGCGGTGGGTGGTCGGGTAGGCGAGGTTGACCGTGGTCAGGTACCTGTTGCCTGCGTACACCGCGACCGAGCCACAGGTCGGGCACCGGGTCGCGATCAGGAAGAACCGCTTGCCCTGCACAGTCCGCGTCAGCGACTTGCCGTACGCCGTCGTCTGCGTCGTCGTGCCGTAGTAGAACGTCGACCCGGTAGCCCGCGTCCAGCCGGTCGAGGCCAACGTCAAAGACCGATCGTCCAGCGGCCGCGAGAAGCACCTTTCCGCACTCCACTGGCCGATGTTCCCGAGCTTGTCCTTGGCCCGCACGGACACGCAGTACTCATACCCAGCCGCAACCGCGAGATTCATCGACGTAGCGGTCGTGTTCGTCCACGGCTGTACATAAGCGCCGTATGGCCCGGCAGACGTGGCCCGGCGGTACTGCACGTCGTACGACGCAACCCCATTGGCATCCGTGGCCGACACCGTCAAGGTCGCCGTCGCGGCCACCGACGACTGGTACGTCGGCGCCACCATCCGCGCCACCGGGCCGTCCGCGTCGACGGTGATGTCCCGGTACGCGGAGGCGCCCGTTCCATCCGGTGCGCTCGCCCCGATGACGACCTGGTAGTCCCCGGACCGCAGTTCTTTCGCCGTGAAGGGCGAGGTGCACGGCGCGGCGGGCACGAACGATCCCTTCACCTCGCAGCGGAATGTGGTACCCGCAGGGAAGGCCGAACCGTCGAACGGAATCGAGATGTCCGGCCCCATCAGCGCCGGAGTCGGCTTGATCGTCAAGCCGAGCTGCTGCCAGGCCACGTCCGCTCGATTCGTCACGCTTTTCAGCCCGCTGTACACGTACAGGCCGCCGCCGATCGACGTGCCGAGCTGGTAGACGCGGCCGCTGGCCGTCAGCGCCAGGATCCAGCTGCGGCCGGACGGATCCAGGGTGATCTCGCGCACGTCGGCGTCGAGCGTTGGGGTCACACCCCCGGTGTCCCCGGCCAGTTGCACGGTCGAGCCGTCGCCGTAGGCGACCCACTTGCCGTCAGCCGAGACTCGAACCGGCCGGTCGGCCGGCACCTCGGCCTGACCCGGCCAGGTGGCGATCCGGGTCCCACCGGCCGTGGCGTCGATCTTGGCGAGCCGGCTCGGCGTGAGGCGGTGGTCGGACACCACCAAGGTGCGGGCGTCCGGCATCCAGCTCGGGCTGGACAGCCCGCAGTCGATCTTCGTCGGCGTACCGCCGGTGGCCGCGATCACGTACACGCACGGGCTATCGTTCTCGGGCGCCTGGAACGCGATGCGGGTGCCGTCCGGCGACCAGTCCAGGCGGGTGATCGGCGCCGCGGAGCTCCAGAGTTTCACCGGTACGCCGAGCTCACCCGGGGCGACCTTCTGCGTCCACAGGGTTCGCTCGGTGGTGTTCGTGACGTAGACGAGCGACTGCCCGTCCGGGGAACTGGCGACGGCCTCCTTCGGCTTGACCGAGTTCGGATCCGCCGGGAACGGGACGACGTAGCCGAACTTGTCCGCGGCCGCCAGGTCCCGGCTGTCCGGCTCGCCCTGCGTCACCACGATCTGCTCGTTCGTCCGCGGGACGGCCAGACGCGCGCTGACCGGTCCCTCGCCGACCTCGTTGACGACCGAGACGGCGTACTCGATGCCGGGCTTGGCGGTGGGCTCGGGGACGACGAAGTCGCCGGTCGTCCTCTCCGGGAACCACTCCTTCGTCTCCGCGCCGTTCAGGTAGCGGTGCAGGTTGTAGCCGAGAACCGGTGTACCACCTGCGGTCTGCAACGACCGCCAGCTGACCGTGTTGCCGTTGTACGTCGGCCGCACGTCCACATTCTGCGCCTGGGCGACATCGACTCCGTAGCCAGTGAGCTTCACGCTGTGCCGGCCCAATGAGGTGGAGTCGTGGACGGTCATCGTCGTCGACTCCGGACCGGGCACCTGGGGCATGAATCGCACGGTAGCGGTGCAGGTCGCCCCGGGCGGCAACGTTTGCGAGCAGTTGTGCGGGAATTCCGGGTCCATTCGCCAGTCGATCCACTCGTTGGCGACCAACACTCCGGAGATCCGGACCGGATCGATTCCCGTGTTCTTGACGGTGAACGAGGTCCTTGTGGCCACACCGACGCGGACCCTGCCGAAGTCGTACTTCTCCGGCGTGACGGTCAGCGCCTGGTAACCGATCGTGCTGCGGTAGCGAAGGTCGATCGCGGTGACGGCCATGCTGCCCGCGCAGTCGGTCACGCGCAGTTTCGCAGCGAGGGTTTCGAGCTCGAGGGCGGCGGTGTAGGCGACCGCCGTGACAGACAGGTATCCGTCGGCGGTGCAGCTGCGGTCGCCTTGGGTGAGGTCGAGCTCCGATGGCCCCAGCGAGTAGTTGCCAGGCCCGCTGATGAAGGCCGGGAGCCGCAGCTTCACGGTGCCCGCCGACAGCGTGCGGGACCCGTTTGCCGGCGCGGATGCCGTCACCGTTCCGGCGATCTCGTTGTGCGGCCAGGTCATGCCGGAGGTCGGGTCGACGGCGAGTACGTCGATGTCGCCGACGGCCGGGGCCTCGGCTACGCGGGTGGCCTTGACCTCGGGGCTGATCACCGGGTCGGTGTCGGAGGTGGCGATGACGCGGTAGTCGGCGGTGGTGCCGGCGGGGATGGTTTCGTCGATCCAGGTGGTCGTCGAGTCGGTCAGCGCACCGCTCACGTCCTGCCAGTCGGCGGTCTGCTTGCGTTCGACGCGGTAGCCGGTGGCGTCCACGTCGTTCCAGGTGACGCCGATGCCGGTGCGGGTCGGGAAGACCTGGGCGGTCGGGGTGGTGACCGTCTCTTCGCCGAAGGCGGCGTGGGCGAGGAACGGGATGGTGATGGCCGCGAGGGCTGCGGCGAGGGCATAACGGAACAAGGCAGATCTGCGGGCGCGGCGCATCGAATCTCCAGGCAGGGGGATTCCGGTGCGCCCCGATCACACCGGCGAGAAAGGAAAGAAATACCGCGATTGCGGTCTTCACCGCAACCCGGTTGCAGCTTTATGCAGCCATGCGGGACTGGGCCAGGCGGTGGTGGAGGGCGAGCATGCGGTCTACGCAGGTCTGCCAGTCGTAGAGCTCGGCTCGGCGGCGGGCTGCGGCTCGGCGGCCGGGGAGCTCGGACAGGGCCAGGACGGCGTTGGCCAGGGCTGAGGGGGTTGCGGGGGCCCAGCGGCCGCAGGATTCGTCTACCAACTCGCGGGCGCCGCCGGTGGAGGCGGTGACGACCGGAGTGCCGGCGGCCAGGGCTTCCAGGACGGCCAGACCGAAGGTTTCGCCGGGGCAGACGGAGAGCGCGATGTCGGCCTCGGCGAGGTGGCGGGCCAGGGTCCGACGGCCGTCGACGTACCCGTGGAAGGTGACGGGGGCCGAGCCCGCGATGGCGATCAGCTCGTCCAGGTGAGGGCCGGAGCCGTAGACGTCCATCCGCATGTTCACGCCTCGCCGGTACAGCTCGGCTGCGGTGGCGACGGCCAGGTGCGGGCTCTTCTCGCGGGACAGGCGGCCGGCGTGCACGAGTTTGAGTACGCCGTCGTCCGCCGGCGACGCCAGGGACGGGTGGAACGTGTCCAGGTCGACGCCGAGCGGGATCCGGACGAGTGGCGTGGTCACCTCGTCGAACTCCGCCGCCGCGTAGCGGGACGTCACCACGACAGCGTCGTACGTCCGGCTGAGCAGTTTGTAGAGCGCGCCGACTCCGGCGGCGACACCGAGCTGGCGGCCGGTGCGTAGTGACAGCATCGCGTCCAGGCGCTCGTGGCTGAACAGGATCGCGCCGATGTCGTTCTTGCGCGCCCACCGGGCCACCGGCAGCAACGTCGACTTGTCCGAGATCTCCACCGTGGTGGGACGGAAGCGCTCGAGCGTGTCGATCACGCGCCACGGGTCGGTGATCAACCGGTAGCCGCCGCCGACCTTCGGGGCCTTCATCCGGATCACGGTGCCGACCTCGGTCTCGGTCACGGTGTCGCGTTCGCCGGGCGTGATCACGATCCGTTCCGCGCCGGCGTCGGCGTACCCCTGGCCGAGGTGCTCGATCGCGGTCCGCATCCCACCCGAGGTCGGTCCGACGAAGTTGGCCAGCTGGGCGATGCGCAATTGGGTCATGCGACCCGCCGTACGGCCGCCGCCTCGCGGAGGACCTCGGCGTAGTGCCGGTCCACAAGGTCGTCGACCACCGCCGGCCAGGTCCGGCTCTGCACCCGTTCCAGTCCGGCGGCAGCCATCCGGCCGCGGGCAGTCGGATGGTCGAGCAGGGTCTTGACCGCGTTCCGTAGCGAGCCGGGCTGACCGGGCTCGAACAGCAGCCCGTTGTCACCCGGACGGATCAGGTCGAGCGGACCGCCTGCGGCCGGGCCGACCGTGGCGACCCCGGAGGCCTGTGCCTCCTGGATGGTCTGGCAGAAGGTCTCGTGCTCGCCGGTGTGCACGAACACGTCCAGCCCGGCGAAGATCGATGCCAGGTCGGCGCCCCGGCGCATCCCGAGGAACGTTGCATTGGGCAAGGAGTGCTCCAGGGTGGCGCGGTCCGGGCCGTCGCCGACGACGACGATCCGGCAGTCCAGGTCGGTCAGCTCGGCGAGCCGCCGGACCTTCTTCTCCGCGGCCAGCCGGCCGACGTACCCGACGATCGGCCGGCCGTCCGGGGAGATCTCCCGGCGCCAGGCCTCGTCGCGGTGGCTGGGGTCGAACAGGTCCAGGTTCACGCCGCGCCCCCACAGGTGCACCCGCGGTACGCCGCCCTGCACGAGCTGCTGGACCGACGAGGTGGACGGCGCCAGGGTGCGGTCGGCGCGGGAGTGCACCCGCCGTACCCAGCGCCAGACACCGCGGTCGGCGGCCGCGAACCAGGGGTACTGGCGGGCGAACCCGGCGATGTCGGTCTGGAAGATCGCGACCGTCGGCAGGCCGAGCTTCCGTGCGCTGCGCAGGCCGTAGGCGCCGATGATGAACGGCGAGGCCAGGTGCACCAGGTCGGGCCGGAACTCGGCCATCGCCCGCTCGATCGAGGGATCGGGCAGACCGACCGGAAACTCCTTGTACCCCGGGATCCCGAAGCTCCGCGCCCGCAGCACAGGCACGTCGCGGTAGGTGTCGGGACCGGGCCCGGCGGCGATGATCAGCAGCTCGTGCCCGCGGGCGAGCAGCCGGTCGGCGACG
The DNA here is from genome assembly GCF_040653975.1 of Kribbella sp. NPDC050820. Classification (NCBI taxonomy): domain Bacteria; kingdom Bacillati; phylum Actinomycetota; class Actinomycetes; order Propionibacteriales; family Kribbellaceae; genus Kribbella; species Kribbella sp. NPDC050820. Next base: position 35,591 of record NZ_JBFAHB010000064.1, on the reverse strand, counting down.
TGGCGAACCGTGTTCGCGACGCCATTGATCTGCGGCAGGAAGGACTCAGCCACCATCACGATGCGCACGCTCCGAAGGTTCCCCACCGTGCATGAACCCTCGGCGACACTCTCGTGACACCGCGTCGATTCCCTGTCGACGCGTACAGAGACGTGAAGTGTCCTTCAGGTTGCCACCAAGCGCCTGTTCGTTAGTGCGGCGCGAACACTGGGAATCGGCTGGGCTGATGTCATCCGGAAAATGGCAGGGCGAGGTAGGCCTTGAGGCTGCCGCAGCCTTGGCTTGCTGCTTGTTGCGCGGACTTGGACAGCGGAGTGTTCACGGTCTGCAGGTTGGGGATCGTCGTGACGCCCAGCTCGACCGCCGCCAAGGCCTGTTGCGGTTGTCCGGCGGGTGGTTGGTCCCAGTGGATGCAGACGATCCCGACGGTGATGGCCTCGTTGTTCAGATTTCGCAACTCGACGGCGGCGAACGGCCCGAACTTCGTCGTCGGGCGCCGGTACCCGTTCATGGCCTGCGGATCGGCGACCTCGAGCGGGATGGCGTAGTTCACGGAGACCAGGTCCCGCACCTTCACCCGGACGTCGACCACCCGGGCGACGTCAGCGCCGCTGAAGGCGAGAACGTCCCAACCCTCTCCTCGCCACGAGACGACCACCTGGCCCCGATCCGATCCGTAGGCCGTGCGCACGGTGATGCCCGGAACCGGTGCCCCGGTGCTGTCCAGCGGCGTGATCTCCAGGGTCGGGGCGACGGCGGACGGCCCTCTGTTGAGGATGGTCAGAACCTGGTCCATGCGACCGGGCCCCCCGAACCGCTGATAACCGAAGAACAGTTGGTCCGGCTTGGTGGTCATCGGACGCTCAGGAGCCGGCGAGCAGCCGGTGATGCCAAGGGCAACCGCGATCAGTGCCAAGGCTGCCGGGATCAGGCCACGCACGCGCATTCGTACTCCGCTTCTGGAGGTGAACAGGAAGTGGTCAGCTCATGACCAGCCAGACTTCCTCGTTGAAGAGGGTCAATCGGACCTGTTGACCCACCGGCTTGAGGTCAACCCGCCAGCCGGCCACGTAGGCGGTGTGGGAACGACCGTCGAGGTGCTGGTTCGTCCACTCCCGCACGGGCTGTACGGCGCTGCCGCTCAGGTGTCCGAGGACCTTCTCGAAGTCCTTTGGAGCGGCAGCGGTGGCGACCAGATAGGTGATGCCGCTGTCCGGCCCCGAGAACTTCAGCGCCAGACCGGGTTTGCGTTCACAGGTGTCGTTGTCGGCTGTGCAGGACAAACCGTCGGCACGCAGAGCGTCGGCCAAAGTCGATTCGGTGGTGTCGAGGTGGAGTACCGGGACCTTGAGTTGGGTGCTGTTGAGCTTCGCCGCGCTGACCTCGGTCTTCTCACCCCGGCCGATGATCTGGTAGTTGCCCCAGGAGCCGTCGACCCATCCGCCCCAGGCCCGCAGCACGTTGTTCACCCGCGGTAGATCCGTGGGGAACACGATCTCCCCCACCGTGCCGGCCAGCGACCGCAGCGCAGGGCCGGTTTCGCCGGTGCCCCTCACCTTGATGGTCAGCCCGGTGACGCTGCCGTCCGGCCGGTACTGGAAGACGACGTCGGAGGTGACTCGGCCGGTCGCCTGGAAGGCGAAGCAGCCGCTGTGCCCGCCGTCCGGTGCGGTGAAGCGCACGCTGCACTCCAGGCCGCGGCCAGTCAGCGCATCCGCGAGCGTCCGCGCCTCACCGATGACCGATCCGCCGGCGGTTGCGAGTGCCGATGCGGGACGGTGCAGCGACATTGCGATCCTTCCGACGGTCAACGGGTGAGGGTGGTGGTGACGGTTCCTGCGGGGTACCAGTTCTCGAAGTCTTTGTACTGAGCGGTGAACGTGGTGGTGCCGCGGGGCAGGGCGTAGGTGGCGGTGAACGTGCCTGCGGAGGTCAGCTCGGGGTTGCCGATCGAGCGGGGCGTCGAGCCCGATGGGGTGGCGAAGAGCTGGAGGAACTGCTGGTTGGTGGAGCTGCCCGGGCGGGACATCGGCGAAGTCCACGTGACGGTGACGTAGGCGGTGGACTTGTCCTTGCCCGACCCGGTCCGTGCAGTGACCTGGATATCGGTGACCGGCGCCTTCGGCGCGTGGGACGGGCCGAACGAGTGCAGCAGCTGGACGTTCTGGTACGTGTCGTCGTATGTGATGGCCCACGCCCGGGTGCCGCTGGAGTTCAGCAGCAGCGTGCCCTTCCAGATCTCGTCGCTGCGCCGGAAGTCCACGGCGTACGTCGGGGTCGTGCTGCCCTTGGCGTAGAAGAGGACGTCGGCGTCGTTGGAGCCGGTGCTCGAACGAGCCACCGCGACCGTGGAGCCGTCGGCGGACCATGCCGCGTCGGCCGGGTAGACGCCACTCGGGTAGGTGGTGGAATCGGAGAGGTCCGGCAGCTTGTACGAGTGGTGCTCGTACGGGTAGCCGGTCGTCTCGATGACCTCGTTCCCGTCGGGACTGACGGTGTAGTCGATGAGATTCTCGCCGGTCTTCTCGCGCCGCCCGACGATCGCCGGTGTCGCGCCCGAGACGTCGATGACGTACGTCGTGACCGGCGAGATCCCGGTGTCCCCGGCGACCAGGAGGCCGTTGGCGGCGCCGGAGATGATCGGGTGGTAGTCGGGCCCGTCGGTGTAGACGATCGGGGCCGTCCCGGGCGCGGACCAGATCAGCAGGCCGGACTTGCCGACGCCGCAGTCGAGGAAGGCGGCGACGACCTTGTCCCCGGTCGGTTCGGCGGCGTAGACGCAGGCGCCGGGCGGGGCGGCGTACGTTGCCGAGGGCACCAAAGTGTCCGCGTCCAGCGCGGTCACCCGCTCGTAGTCATGAGTGACGAGGAGCTGCTGACGGTCGGCGCTGAGGACCACATCGGAGGCGCCGGTCACAGCCGTGACCTTGGTCTGCAGTACGCCGTCCAGATCGGTCACGACGAGCGGGAGTTGGCTCCCGGCGCCTTGCGCGAGATAGAGCCGGCCGCGGGGCTCGTCGAGTTCCATCGCGCGGAGGTCCTGCACCGGCAGTTGGGTGCCGACGCTCTTCGCAAGCACCGGCTCGTCGGCCGAGCTGGGGTCGGCGATCACCACGCCGACAGCGGACAGAGTGATCAGGGCGAGGCCACCGAGGGCCAGTCCACGCGCACGCATTCGAGTACTCCGGGGTTCGGCGGAAAGTCCTTCCCCCGAAGCCGGGTCAGCCTAGAAGGAATTCACCGGACGGCCAAATCGACCGGACGACTGTGTCGGAGCCCACCCGCTGCGTGCGCGATGTCACCCAGGCGGTGCATACCAGTGCGGGTGTGGTTCGGCCTACCGTTGGGGGATGAGTCATCGGAGTGAGTCGGGGTTCGAGTTCGCGCCGGTGTACGGGCCGGAGGCGCTGGACGGGTTCGCGGCGGACGCGAAGCTCGGGGAGCCGGGGCGGTTCCCGTTCACCCGCGGGGTCTACCCGACGATGTACACCGAGCGGCCCTGGACGATGCGCCAGTACGCCGGTTTCGGTACGGCGGCCGAGTCGAACCAGCGCTACCACCAGCTGATCGACCACGGCACGATGGGCCTGTCGGTGGCGTTCGACCTGCCCACCCAGATGGGCTACGACTCCGACGCCCCGATCGCGCACGGCGAGGTCGGCAAGGTCGGGGTGGCGATCGACTCGATCGACGACATGCGGGTGCTGTTCGACCGGATCCCGCTGGACCAGGTGTCCACCTCGATGACGATCAACGCGCCCGGCTCGGTGCTCCTGCTGCTCTACCAACTGGTCGCCGAGGAACAGGGTGTCTCCGGGGACAAGCTCACCGGCACGATCCAGAACGACGTACTGAAGGAGTACATCGCGCGCGGCACCTACATCTACCCGCCGAAGGAGTCGCTGCGGCTGATCAGCGACATCTTCGCGTACTGCAAGGCGGAACTGCCGCGCTGGAACACGATCTCGATCTCCGGCTACCACATGGCCGAGGCCGGAGCGACGCCCGCGCAGGAGATCGCCTTCACGCTGGCGGACGGGATCGAGTACGTCCGGGCCGCGGTCGAGTCCGGCCTGGACGTGGACGAGTTCGCGCCCCGGCTGTCGTTCTTCTTCGTCGCCCGGACGACGTTGCTCGAGGAGGTCGCGAAGTTCCGCGCCGCCCGCCGGATCTGGGCCCGGGTGATGCGCGAGGAGTTCGGCGCCACCAACCCCAAGTCGATGATGCTGCGGTTCCACACCCAGACCGCCGGCGTCCAGCTCACCGCGCAGCAGCCCGAGGTCAACCTCGTCCGGGTGGCGATCCAGGGCCTGGCCGCCGTACTGGGTGGAACGCAGTCCCTGCACACCAACTCGTACGACGAAGCCATCGCCCTGCCCACCGAGAAGGCGGCCCGGCTCGCGCTGCGCACCCAGCAGGTGCTCGCCTACGAGACCGACGTGACCGCGACCGTCGACCCGTTCGCCGGTTCGTACGTCGTCGAGTCGCTGACCGACGAGGTGGAGGCGGCCGCGGTCGAGCTGATGGAGCAGGTGCAGGAGTACGGCGGCGCGGTCGCGGCGATCGAGAAGGGCTTCCAGAAGCAGGAGATCGAGCGGTCGGCGTACCGCATCGCCCAGGAGATCGACTCGGCCGAGCGCGTGGTGGTCGGGATGAACAAGTTCAAGATCGCCGAGGAAGAGCCGTACGAACCGCTCCGGGTGGATCCGGCCATCGAGGCCCAGCAGGTCGAGCGGCTGGCCAAGCTGCGGGCCGAGCGGGACCAGGCGGCCGTGGACGGGGCGCTGGCCGCGCTGAAAGCTGCTGCCCAGGGCAACGAGAACTGCCTCTACCCGATGAAGCAGGCCCTGAAGGCCCGGGCCACCGTCGGCGAGGTCTGCAACGCGCTGCGGGACGTCTGGGGCGTGTACGTGCCGGCCGACACCTTCTGATTCCCGGCCATCGAGGTCCAGGTCCCGAACCGCTGATCCTCAGTCCAGCAGGGCGCAGGACGCCAACACCGTCATCCCGAGGGCGATGGCGTCTTCGTCCGGCGTGAAGCCGGGCGTGTGCAGGTCGGCGGCGTCCTCCACGCCCGGTGAACGGACCCCGAGCCGGGCCATCGCACCCGGGACGTGCTCGAGGTACCAGGCGAAGTCCTCGCCGCCCAGGCTCTGATCGGTCGACGCCACCGCATCCGGCCCGACCGACAGTTCGACGGCCCGCTTCAGGACGCCGATCGCCTCCGCGTCGTTCATCACCGGCGGCACCCCGTGGGTCACCTCGGTGCTGACCTCGACGCCGTACGGCGCGATCAGCTGGTCGGCCAGCGACGGGATCAGGTCGGCGGCCAGCTTCCAGGCGTTCACGTCCAGGCAGCGCAGGGTGCCTTCGGCCTCGCCGCGGGACGGGATCGCGTTCGCGGCCGACCCGGCGGTGATCCGGCCCCAGACCAGTGACATCCCGGACCGGGGGTCGACCCGGCGGGACAGGGCGGCCGGCATCTCGGTGACCAGGGTGGCGAGGGCGTAGACGAGATCGCCGGTGAGGTGCGGGCGCGAGGTGTGGCCGCCGGCGCCGGTCAGCCGGACCAGGACCCGGTCGGCGCCGGCGGTCAGGGCGCCGACCCGCAGGCCGACCTCGCCGACCGGGAGCCGCGGATCGCAGTGCAGGCCGTAGATCCGCCGTACCCCTTCCATTCCGCCGGCCGCGATCACGCCGAGCGCGCCGCCGGGCATGACCTCCTCGGCGGGCTGGAAGATCAGCCGCACGCGGTGGTTCAGCAGGCCGTCGGCCGCCATCCGGGCGAGCACCACCGCGGTGCCGATCAGGACCGCGGTGTGGACGTCGTGACCGCACGCGTGGGCCACGCCCTCGTGGGTGGAACGAAAGGGGCCGTCGTGACCGTCCGTGACAGGAAGCGCGTCGATGTCGGCTCGCAGGGCCACGCAGGTGTCGCCGGAACCGATGTCGCAGATCAGGCCGGTGCCGGTCGGCAGCACCTCCGGGGACAGCCCGGCGTCCACCAGCCGCCGCCGGATCAGCTCGGTCGTCCGCACCTCGTGCCAGCCGAGCTCCGGGTGGGCGTGCAGATCGCGACGTACCGTCACGATCTCGTCCCGGACCGCGGCGATCCGGCTCTGCAGATCGCTGAGCAGCACCTGCTGCGAAATCGTCATTGCGCGATTCTCGCACCGGCGCCACGAGACGACGGTCCCAGGCTCCGAGACCGGACGGATCCGGTCAGGCCTAGCTCACCCGGCGGAGTGGAAATCTGGCGGAGCGTCACGACGGAAACTACGATTGAGTAACGAGCATTTCAGTCACGCATTGTCAGTGGCTGGGGGGTCTGGGCGGGTCTATGGTGTCGCTGCGAACGCCTGCACGGGGCGATCTGGAACGAGGAGGCATCTTGCGGCACACGACGAAGCTGGTGGCACTTGCCGCCACCGTGGCGCTGTTGATGGCGGGCTGCGCCAAGAAGGAAGAAACGGGCGCCGCCGCCAGCGACGAGCTGTGCGCCGACAAGTCGGGGGCGGGACCCAAGATCGGCCTGGCCTACGACATCGGCGGTCGCGGCGACAAGTCCTTCAACGACCTCGCCGCGGCGGGTGTGAAGAAGGCCGTGGAAGAGCTGGACGCCACCTGTGAGGAGGCCGAGGCCGGCCAGGAGGAGCCCGACTCCGCGAAGGAGGAGCGGCTGCGCACGTTGGCCGAGGCCGGCTTCAACCCGATCATCGGCGTGGGTTTCGTCTACACCGAAGAGGTCGTCAAGGTCGCCAAGGAGTACCCGGACATCAAGTTCGCCATCGTCGACGGCTTCGGCGAGGCTCCGAACGTCACCAACCTGGTGTTCTCGGTCGAGCAGGGCTCGTTCCTGGTCGGTGTCGCCGCGGCACTGAAGTCGAAGGCGAAGAAGGTCGGCTTCATCGGTGGTGTCCGGGGGCCGATCATCGACCCGTTCGCGGCCGGTTACAAGGCCGGTGTGGCCGCTGTCGACCCGGCGATCACGGTCGACATGAAGTGGCTGTCCGACAAGGGTGACGCGAAGGCGTTCGCGAACCCGGCCGGTGGCAAGACCGCCGCGACCGCGCTGTACGACGCCGGCGCCGACGTCGTCTTCCACGCCGCCGGTCTGTCCGGCAACGGCCTGTTCGACGTGGTGGCGACCAAGCCGGAAGGCACCTGGGCGATCGGCGTCGACGCCGACCAGTACCAGACCGCGACCGCCGAGCAGCAGAAGCGCATCCTGACGTCGTCGCTGAAGAAGGTCGACGTCGCTGTCTTCGACTACGTGAAGATGTTCAAGGACGGCACCACCAAGCCCGGGTTCGACCTGTACGACATCAAGCGGGACGGTGTCGGCTACTCGACCAGCGGCGGTCACCTCGACGACGTGACGGCCCAGATCGACGAGTACAAGGCCAAGCTGGTGTCCGGCGAGCTGACGGCGCCGTCGAAGCTCTGACGACCGAAACCTCGGGCTCGGGCCGGTGACGCGGTAGCGTTCTGGCCCGAGCCCGAGGCTCGTCGCGGTGACAACGAGGTCGCCGCAGAGATCTGGGAGCGTGCGAGATCGACACCTTGACTCAGACGCTGGCCGTCCGGCTCCGGGGAATCGGCAAGAGTTTTCCCGGTGTGGTGGCCAACCACGACGTCGACATCGACGTGCGGACCGGCACCGTGCACGCCCTGGTGGGGGAGAACGGGGCCGGCAAGTCGACCTTGATGAAGATCCTGTACGGCGTGCAGAAACCCGACGACGGCACGATCGAGATCAACGGCGACGAGGTGGTGCTGCACTCGCCGGCGGACGCGATCAAGCAGGGCGTCGGCATGGTCTTCCAGCACTTCATGCTGGCCGACAACCTGACCGTCCTGGAGAACGTCGTCCTCGGCGCCGAGAAGCTGTACGGCATCGGCGACAAGGCCCGCGCCAAGATCAAGGAGCTGTCCGGCGCCTACGGGTTCGGCCTGTCGCCCGACGACCTGGTCGAGGACCTCGGTGTGGGCCAGCGGCAACGAATCGAGATCCTCAAGGTCCTGTACCGCGGCGCGAAGATCATCATCCTGGACGAGCCGACCGCCGTCCTGGTGCCGCAGGAGGTCGATGCGCTGTTCGGCAACCTGCGCGAGCTCAAGGCCGAGGGCTACACGCTGCTGTTCATCTCGCACAAGCTCGACGAGGTACTCGCGGTCGCCGACGACGTCACCGTGATGCGGCGGGGCACGACCGTCGCGTCGGTGCACCCGAAGGACGTCACCGCGCGCCAGTTGGCCGAGCTGATGGTCGGCTCGGAGCTGCCCTCACCCAGCACCGAGGAGTCGACCGTCACCCAGGACGTCCAGCTCACGATCGAGAACGTGACGCTGGCCGGGGCCGGCGAGCGGAACCTGCTGGACGACGTGTCACTGGAGATCCACCGCGGCGAGGTGCTCGGCATCGCCGGTGTCGAGGGCAACGGCCAGACCGAGCTGGTCGAGCTGGTGATGGGTATGCGGCCGGCCACGTCCGGCCGGGTCCGGCTCGGCGAGAAGGACATCACGGAGTGGAGCACCGCGGAGCGGCGGAACGCCGGCATCGGCTACATCCCGGAGGACCGCCACCGGCACGGCCTGCTGCTGGACTTCCCGCTGTGGGAGAACCGCATCCTCGGTCACCAGGACCGGTCGCCGAGTGTGCGCGGACCGTGGATCAACAAGACCGGCGCCCGCAACGACAGCGAACGCATCGTCGAGAAGTTCGACGTCCGGACGCCGTCGATCGAGACCACCGCCCGGGCGCTGTCCGGCGGCAACCAGCAGAAGTTCATCGTCGGCCGCGAGATGAGCGGCGACCCGGTGCTGCTGATCGCGTCGCACCCCACCCGGGGCGTGGACGTCGGCGCCCAGGCCGCGATCTGGGACCACATCCGGGAGGCGCGCCGGCAAGGGCTCGCGGTGCTGCTGATCTCCGCCGATCTGGACGAGCTGATCGGGCTGTCGGACCAGATCCAGGTGATCCTGCGCGGCAAGCTGGTCGGCGAGTTCGACCCTGACACGGTCACCCCGGAGCAGCTCGGCTCCGCGATGACCGGTGCCGGAGAAGAGGAGTGATGGGCAAGTTCGACCTGCGCCGGTTCGGCCTTGCGCTCGCCGCGCCCGTGCTCGCCATCGCCGTCGCGCTGGTGATCACCTGCCTGATCCTGCTGGCGGCCGGCAGTTCCGTGTCCGGCTTCCTCAGCACGATCTTCTCGGCGCCGGCCGAGCGCAACATCATCAACATCCTGAACAACGCCTCGATCCTGTACCTGTCCGGCCTGGCGGCCGCGATCGGGTTCCGGATGAACCTGTTCAACATCGGCGTCGAGGGGCAGTACCAGGTGGCGGTGTTCACCGCCGCGGTGTTCGCCGCCCAGGGCTGGCTGCCGGGACCGCTGAACGTGCTGGTGGCCATCGTGCTGGCGATGGCGGTCGGCGCGCTGTGGGCGTCGATCGCCGGCCTGCTGAAGGTCACCCGCGGGGTCAGCGAGGTGATCTCGACGATCATGCTGAACGCGATCGCGATCTCGCTGACGGCGTACCTGCTCCGCCAGGTCGGCGTGCAGACCGGCAGCAACCTGGCCACCGAGGAGATCCCGCAGGACAGCTGGGTGGCCGGCATCCCCTTGTTGCCGGGGGCCCCGAACGAGTTGCTGGGCCTGTCCCTGCTGGCCGTCCTCGGCGGGATCGCCTACGCCGTCCTGCTGAACCGGACGAAGTTCGGCTTCAACCTGCGGGCCACCGGCACGTCGGCCAGTGCCGCCGTTGCCAGCGGCATCGACGTACGGCGGATGGTGGTCGTCTCGCTGATGCTCTCCGGGGCAGTGGCCGGCCTGATCGGGCTCCCGCTGCTCTTCGGCAGCTCGCACAGCTACGGCACCACGTTCCAGGCCGGGATCGGCTTCGCCGGCATCGCGGTCGCGCTGCTCGGCCGGAACAACCCGATCGGAATCGCGTTCGGCGCTCTGCTGTTCTCCTACCTGACCGAGCAGAGCAACCTGCTCGAGATCAAGGCGCAGGTCTCACCGGACATCGTGGCGATCACTCAGGGCGTCATCGTGTTGGCCGTCGTCATCGCCTACGAGGTGGTCCGCCGGTACCGCAACGCGCTGGAGCAACGGCAGGTGGCAGCGGAACTCAGTAGCTCGGCCCCGTCCGAGGTGACCCCGGAGGCGACCCGATGACGATGGCTCCCGAAGAGCTCCGGCCCGCCGGAGCCCCGTCCGAGGCCCTCGTGCCGCGGCGCCGGATCAGCATCTGGATCTGGCTGCTCATCGGCCTGGCGCTGGTCTCGGCGGTCCGGGTGCTGACCGGCGCGAACGAGGTCGACTCGGCCGGCACCATGCGCGAGGCGGTCAACGCCTCGGTCCCGATCGCCCTGGCCGCGCTGGCCGGTCTGTGGTCGGAGCGGGCCGGCGTGGTCAACATCGGTCTCGAGGGCATGATGATCCTCGGCACCATCGGCGCCGGGTACTTCGGCTACTGGTACGGCCCGTGGAGCGGCGTCGTCGGCGCGATGATCTTCGGCCTGCTCGGCGCCGCGCTGCACGCGCTGGCGACGGTGACCTTCGGCGTCGACCACATCGTGTCCGGTGTCGCGATCAACATCATCGCCATCGGTACGGCGGCCTTCCTGGCCGACACCTGGTTCTCCGGGCTGCAGGGTGGTGGCCCGACCCAGTCGCCACCGCTCGACGCCCCGCTGTCGATCACCATCCCCGGTGTTTCGGAGGCGATGATCGACCTGCAGAACAAGCACTGGTTCATCGTGTCCGATCTCGCCTCGCTGGTGGCCGCGGTGACCACCGAGCTGTCCACGCTGACGATCCTGGCGGCCCTGTTCATCGTCGGAAGCGCGCTGCTGCTGTGGCGCACGGGGTTCGGCCTGCGGCTGCGGTCCTGCGGCGAGAGCCCGGTGGCGGCCGAGACCCTGGGCGTCAACGTCTACCGGTACAAGTTCATCGCCGTCCTCACCTCGGGGGCGATCGCCGGAGCGGGCGGTGCGTTCATCGCGCTGGTCTCGTCCGGGATCTACCAGAACGGGCAGACCGGTGGGCGCGGCTACATCGGCCTGGCCGCGATGATCTTCGGCAACTGGCGTCCGGGTGGGCTGGTGATGGGCTCGGCGCTGTTCGGCTACACCGACGCGCTCCAGCTCCGGGCCGGTGGGGAGGCGGTGCACGCACTGCTGATCATCGTCGCGATCATCCTGCTCGGCGTCGCCGCTCTGCAGTTCCGCCGGGGGCAGAAGATCGCCGCGATCACCTCGCTGCTGATCGGGATCGGGTTCGCGATCTGGTTCTTCACGACCGACACCGTGCCGGCCGACTTCACCCGGATGACGCCGTACGTGACGACCCTGCTGGTCCTCGGGCTGGCGGCCCAGCGGCTCCGGATGCCGGCTGCCGACGGGCTCCGATATCGACGAGGTCAGGCAGGTTAGCGCCGTGCCGGACGAGTCCTCGACCGTCGACTGGCCGGCGCTCCGGTCGGCCGCGGTCGAGGCGATGGGGCGGGCCTACGCGCCGTACTCGCACTTCCCGGTCGGGGCCGCGGCGCTGGTCGACGACGGCCGGGTCGTGACCGGGTGCAACGTCGAGAACGCGTCGTACGGGCTGGGGCTGTGCGCCGAGTGCGGGCTGGTCTCGGAGCTGATGAACACCGGCGGCGGCCGCCTGGTCGCGTTCACCTGCGTGAACGGGCACGGCGACCTGCTGGCACCGTGCGGCCGGTGCCGTCAGCTGCTGCACGAGCACGGCGGTCCCGCACTGTTGCTCGAGACAACGAGCGGGATCCGGTCGCTGCGCGAGCTGCTGCCGGACGCGTTCGGGCCGGAGGCCCTGGAGGAGGACAAGTGAGCTTCGACGCTGTCGACGTGATCCGCGCCAAGCGGGACGCCGGTGAGCTGAGCGACGGCCAGATCGACTGGGTGATCGACGCCTACACCCGCGGGGACGTCGCCGACGAGCAGATGTCCGCGCTCGCGATGGCGATCCTGCTGAACGGGATGAACCGCCGCGAGATCGCCCGCTGGACCGCGGCGATGATCGCCTCCGGCGAGCGGATGGACTTCGCCCGGCTGTCCCGGCCGACCGCGGACAAGCACTCGACCGGCGGGGTCGGCGACAAGATCACGTTGCCGCTGGCGCCGGTGGTGGCGGCGTGCGGGGTCGCCGTACCGCAGCTGTCCGGGCGCGGCCTCGGCCACACCGGCGGCACGCTGGACAAGCTGGAGTCGATCCCGGGGTGGCGCGCCGCGCTGTCCAACGAGGAGCTGATGCGCCAGCTGGAGGACGTCGGCGCGGTCATTTGCGCGGCTGGTGACGGGCTGGCGCCGGCCGACAAGAAGCTCTACGCGCTGCGGGACGTGACCGGCACGGTGGAGGCGATCCCGCTGATCGCCAGCTCGATCATGAGCAAGAAGATCGCCGAGGGCACCGGCGCCCTGGTGCTGGACGTGAAGGTCGGCTCCGGCGCCTTCATGAAGGAGCTCGCGGACGCCCGCGAGCTGGCCGAGACGATGGTTGCGCTCGGCACCGATGCGGGCGTGAAGACCGTTGCCCTGCTCACCGACATGTCCGTGCCGCTCGGCCTGACCGCCGGGAACGCCCTCGAAGTCCGCGAGTCGGTCGAGGTGCTGGCCGGCGGCGGCCCGGCCGATGTCGTCGAGCTGACCGTCGCTTTGGCCACCGAGATGCTCGCGGCCGCCGGCGTCACGGACGTGGACCCGGCCGAGAAGCTCCGCGACGGTACGGCGATGGACGTCTGGCGCGCCATGATCACGGCCCAGGGCGGCGACCCGGCTGCGGAGCTCCCGGTCGCGCCCGAGCGGCACGTCGTACCGGCGCCGTCGTCGGGAGTCCTGTCGAAGCTCGATGCGTTGGCCGTCGGCGTCGCCGCCTGGCGCCTAGGCGCGGGCCGGGCCCGCAAGGAGGACCCGGTGTCCGCCGTCGCGGGCGTCGAGCTCCACGCCAAACCCGGCGACCAGGTCACCGAAGGCCAACCCGTCCTAACCCTCCACACCGACGACCCAACCCGCTTCGACCGCGCCCTCGAGTCCCTGAACGACGCGGTCGCTATCTCCACGTCGTACCACCCGAACCCCCTGATCATCGACCGCATCACCGCTGAGTGAACCGCGGCCGCGGGTGACTTGTTCAGCTGGATTTGGCGGTCAGGCGGGACTTCTGCTGGGCCGCCAAGGTGGTGAGCAGGGCGGTGTCCGGGCGGGGGTTGGTGCCCAGGGCACCGGTCTGACGGACGGTGAGCTCGGCGACCAGGGCGCCGACCACAATGCTGACCTGAGCGACCGCCTCGGACTGACCGGTGCCGCCGTCGTAGTCGACCCGGGCGTCACTCAGAGCGTTCGGTACGCCGAAGGCGCGCTCGTGCGTGTCCTGGCTCCAGAAACCCTGCTGCAGCGTCTTCGCCTTCGCCGCCGACGCGGCCCGGAACAGCTGCACCGTGTACTGCTTCTTCTTGTCCGGGCTGATCAGGCTCGCGCGATACCCCTCGACGAAGCCCGCGTTCAGCAGCAGCGCCCGGTCCAGCGCCGGGTCGGCCGACCAGTTCTCCAGGAATGCGGTCGCGGTGAACGCACCGGTGGCGCTGCGCGGATCGGCGACGTACCCACGGGGCAGCACGGCCAGGCCGGCCAGCGTGGTCTTCGCGGCCTTGTCCCGCACCGCTGCCGGGGCTTTGGTTGCCGAGGGCGTCTGTAGCGTGCCGACCGAGGCTCCGGCGTCGTTCCCGCAGCCGGTCACCCCGAGCAAGAGCGCGGTCACTACAGCGGCAACGCCTGGCGCAGTCCGCTTCACGTTCTTCTCCGTCCGACTTCTCGCCCCGAGATCATCAGAAGGTCTCCGGGCCAGATGCCATCAGACCAAGGTGAACCCCGGGCGAACAGACGGCGAATCAGCGGGAGCGCGCCTCCGTGAGAAGCGCCTCGATCCGGCGCCGGGCCGCCTTCGGGTGCAGGGGTTCACAGCCCGCGTCCAGGCAGCGGCGGACCACCTGCGGGTCGTCGCGGAGCAGCAGCAGACCGCGGCGCAGCAGCGTGAGCGGCGGCTTGCGGTGTTCCCGCAGGTCGCGCTGGAACCGCCGGACGAAGGTGACGAGCCGGTGGTGCCGGACGCAGATCGCGGCGGCGAGCAACCCGCGGTCGCGGAGGGCGCCGACGACCTGGTCGGCGAAGATGCCCTCGGCAATGATCAGCGGCGATCCCGCGGTGGACACCGGTCGGTGTCCGACCGTGCCGTCGGCGGCGATGTCGTAGATCGGGAGGTCGGCGACGCCCGTCGTACACAGCGTCTCCAGCGCCGCGACCGCCCGCTCGCCGTCCCACGACCGCGGGTCGTCCCAGTCCACAATCCCGAGCGGTGAGCGCGGCATCGCCTCGTCGTCGCCGTCGCGGTAGAAGTCGTCCAGGCGAACCACAGGCAGCCCGACCAACTCGGCCAGATGCGACTTCCCCGTCCCCGAAGGCCCCGCCAGCAACACCACACGCGCACTCACCGGCCCATTCTGGGCCACTTGCCGCAGTAACGGCGAACCCGCACCCGGCGATAGGTTCACCAGACAACCGTGAGGAGCCGAGCGTGCCGAAGCTGAAACTGGGGGCGGTGGTCTACGGGCTCGCCGCGATCGGCCTGGGCGTGTCGGCTGTCGCCGTCCACCGGGGCTGGGGTACGTACTCCGGCGCGCACGGGTGGCCCGTCGGGGCGACCGTGGCGGTGGATGCGCTGGCTGCTCTCGTGTTGGCGATCGGCGCCCTGACGCGGCGCGGGCTGATCGCGGACGACGGGCCATGGATCCTCCGGCGCGGCTGGCTGGTGCTGGTGGGGCTGACCGGCGCCGGCGCCCTCGTGGCGTTCCTGAGCAATCAGGACATCTCGCCGTGGCCGATCGGCCCGGCGCCCTTCCTGCCGCACTTCGTTCGCAGGATGCAGGAGAGGTACTACGCCGGGGTGGCTGAGGCTGAGGTGGAGCTCAGAGCAGGGCGTGATGGAGGGCGGGCGCCTGGGTCTTGAACCAGTGGTTGGTGCGGTCGGTGAGGGCGGCTTCGCCGGTGGTCCAGCGTTGGTGGAACCACGGGTGGCCGGTTTCGGCGCCGCGGCGGACGTAGTCCATGCACCAGACGTGGTTGCGGGCGGTCGCGTCGACCAGCCGCCGGCGGTCCGCCTCGTCGAGGCCGTAGGCGTCGGCGAACCGGCGGAGCCGGGCCAGCGTGCGGCCGCGACGCGGGTCGGCGATGTCCGCCTCCGGGCGCAGCGGAGCCCACAGCCGTACGGCGGTGGCCACGTCCCACAGCGCCGAGCCGGGCCCGGCCAGGTCGAAGTCGATCAGGGCAACCGCCATTCCGTCCCGGAACACCACGTTGTCCAGGTTCGGATCGTTGTGGCTGACGAGATCCCCGACGTACTCCGTCGGCACCGGCTCGGCCCAGTCCAGCCCGGACGGGTCGAAGCCCGCGACCGCCTGGTGGTACTCGCGGAGCAGTCCGGCCACACTGTCGAGCGCCGCATCGGTCATCGACCAGGCCGGGTACGGCTTGGTCACCGTCTCGCCCGGCAGGTACGACAGCACCTCACGCTGCTGGGAGTCCACCCCCAGGAAGGTCGGCGCACCGGTGAAACCCACGCTCTCCAGGTGCTCGAGCAGCGCGTGCGTGGCGGTGCTGCTCGCGCGCAGGGGCCGCCGTACGGTGTCGCCGACGCGCACCACGAGCCCACGGTTGGCGGTACCGCCGAGCAGCAGTGTCTCGACCTCGGACATCGGGCGTCAGTGTGTCTCGTCCAGCAATGCCTTCGCCAGGGGTGAGTGGGTAACGATCCCGTTCACCAGGCCGCTGCGGATCGCGGCCCGGACGGCGTCGACCTTCGCCAGGCCGTAGGGGATCGCGATCACCTCGTCGATGGCGTCCATCTGCCCGGCGTTGATCGCGACCACCCGGTCGGTCACCCGGCTGTGCACCGGCTGCCCGTCCGCGTCCACGAAGACCCCGGAGATGTCCGCGACCACGCCACGTTTCAGCAGCTGGTCACAGGCCTTCTCGTCCATCGCGTCGTACAGGGTCGACTGGCCGGCCGCCCAGGAGCCGAGCCCGACGACGGCCTTCGTCACCGAGTCGAAGTGGCTGATCGCCTCGGCCACCTCCGGCTGCTGCCGCAACGCCCGCGCCGTGGCGGCGTCCGGCACGACGAGCGGGGCGTAGAAGAGGTACGCCGGTCCGCCCGACAGCCGAGCCGTGTGCCGGACGAGCTCCACCGAGTTCGCCTCGACGTCGGGCCGGGTGAGCGCACCGGTGAGCTGTACGACGGGGACGCGTGCGAGCGTCGTGAGTTGTTCAGTCATCGCGGTGACCGCGCGGGCCCAGGCGAGGCCCAGGACGTCCTCGGCGGTGACGATCTCGGTCAGCAGGTCGGCGGCGGCCTTGCCGAGCTGGAGCCGGAGCGCGGCCGGGTCCTCCTCGGGCGTGTCGACCACGATCGCGCGACGGAGGCCGAGGGTCTCCTGCAGCCGGGCGGACAGGTCGATGTCGATCGCGCCCGGGTGGTTGATCTCGATTCGCACCAGGCCGCTGTTGCGCGCCTGGTCCAGCAGCCGGGCCACCTTGAACCGGCTCAGCCGGAACTCGTCGGCGATCTCCACCTTCGACCGCCCGTCGAGGTAGTACCGGCGCGCGATCGACGCCGTCAGCACCAGCTGTGCCGGGCCGAACGTGCTCGACTCCATGAAGCCTCCCCACCTAGCGCTCCGCTCATATGAGCAGCCCTGCGCCCTAGTGTTGCACAGACCCTTGACAGGTCAAGGCCCTTCCCGGTTCACTTCTGGAGTGAGCAGACCCCTGCTCAAATGAGCGAACCCCTTTTGACAGCGAAGGAGCGGCTCGTGCTGGGACAGCGGAAACGCCTCGGGGCGGTCGCGGTCGCATTCCTGGTGAGTGCGGTCAGCGGCTGTGCCGGGTGGGGCGGCGGTGCGGGCGGCGGCGGCGCCGACAGCATCAACGTGCTGATGGTGAACAACCCGCAGATGGTCGACCTGCAGAAGCTGACCGCCGACCACTTCACCAAGGAGACCGGGATCAAGGTCAACTTCACCGTGCTGCCGGAGAACGACGTCCGGGACAAGATCAGCCAGGAGTTCTCCAGCCAGGCTGGCCAGTACGACGTGGCCTCGCTGAGCAACTTCGAGATCCCGATCTACGCGACCAGCAAGTGGATCGCGCCGCTCTCGGACTACATCGCCAAGGACCCGTCGTTCGACCAGGACGACGTGCTGAAGCCGATGACCGAGTCGCTGTCCGGTGAGGACGGCAAGCTCTACGGTGAGCCGTTCTACGGCGAGTCGTCGTTCCTGATGTACCGCAAGGACGTCCTGGCCGCGAAGGGCCTGACGATGCCGGCCAAGCCGACCTGGCAGCAGGTCGCCGATATCGCCGCGCAGGTGGACAACGCACAACCCGGTATGCGTGGCATCTGCCTGCGCGGCCAGCCCGGCTGGGGCCAGCTGTTCGCGCCGCTGACCACCGTGGTGAACACCTTCGGCGGCACCTGGTTCACCGAGGACTGGCAGGCCAAGGTGGACGCGCCCGAGTTCAAGGAGGCCACCAACTTCTACGTCGACCTGGTCCGCGCGCACGGCGAGCTCGGCGCACCGCAGGCCGGCTTCACCGAGTGCCTGAACAACACCATCCAGAGCAACGTCGCGATGTGGTACGACGCCACCTCCGCAGCCGGATCGCTGGAGGCGCCGAACTCCCCGGTGAAGGGCAAGATGGGCTACGCGCCGGCGCCGGTGAACAAGACTGACAGCTCCGGCTGGCTGTACGCGTGGGCCTGGGGCATCCAGGAGGCCAGCACGAAGAAGGACAACGCCTGGAAGTTCATCTCCTGGGCGTCCGGCAAGGACTACGAGCAGCTCGTCGGCGAGCAGCTCGGCTGGTCCCGCGTCCCGGCCGGCAAGCGCGCGTCGACGTACGAGAACGCGCAGTACCTGAAGGAGGCCGGCGCGTTCGCGGAGCCGACCCGGCAGGCGATCGAGACCGCCGACCCGCGCAACCCGGGCACCCAGCCGCGGCCGGCGATCGGGATCCAGTTCGTCGACATCCCGGAGTTCCCGGACCTCGGCACCCAGGTCAGCCAGGACGTGAGCTCGGCGATCGCCGGGCGGATGAGTGTGGACGATGCGCTGAAACGCGGGCAGGAGCTCGCCGACGACGTCGCGGAGCGCTATCGCTCCCGCGAAGCGAAGTGAGGGGAGCGGTCGCATGAACGAGCGAAGCGAGTTCATCATCAAGCGCAGTGCGCCACGTGTCTCATCGGCGCCCGGAGCGAAGCGAGGACGTCGATGAGCATCGACACCAAGACTCGGCCCGGTCGTAACGCCGCGCCGCCGCCCGGCTCGGAAGGCACGATGATGCGCAAGGCCGGCGACTGGGCCCGCCGGGCGCCGCTGATGCCGGCGCTGGTGTTCATGATCATCGTGACCCAGCTGCCGTTCGTGGTCACGATCATCGTGTCCTTCATGGACTGGAACGCCTACTACCCCGACGAGCGCGGGTTTGCCGGGGTGGACAACTTCCGCCGGGTGCTGACCGACGCGAACACCCGGAGCGCGATCTGGGTGACGATCGTGCTGACCGCGGGCGTCGTCCTCATCAGCCTGGTCCTCGGGCTGGCGATCGCGTTGCTGCTGGACCGGAAGTTCCGCGGTCGCGGTGCGGTCCGGACGATGATGATCACGCCGTTCCTCGTCGTACCGGTGGCGGCCGCGCTGCTGTGGAAGCACGCGCTGTACAACCCGACGTACGGTCTCTTCAACGGGGTGCTGAAGTGGTTGTTCGGTGACAACGCGCCGCAGCCGGACTGGATCAGCAACCAGCCGTTGTGGTCGATCATCTTCGCGCTGGTCTGGCAATGGACGCCGTTCATGATGCTGATCCTGCTGGCCGGGCTGCAGAGCCGGCCGCTGGACGTGATCGAGGCGGCCGGCATCGACGGCGCGAACCAGTGGGAGATCTTCCGCTACATGACGCTGCCGCACCTGCGCCAGTACCTCGAGCTGTCCGCACTGCTCGGCTCGATCTACGTCGTACAGAACTTCGACGCCGTCTTCACGATCACCTCCGGCGGCCTCGGTACGGCGAACCTGCCGTACACGATCTACCAGACCTTCTACACCGCACACGACTACGGCCGGGCCTCCGCGGCCGGCGTGATCGTGGTGATCGGCACCATCGTGATCGCGACGCTCGCGCTGCGGTCGGTGTCCACGCTGTTCCGAGAGGAGACCGGACGATGAATGAGCGAAGCGAATTCATAATCCAGCACAGCGCGCTTGGTGCCTCATCGGCGCCCGGAGCGAAGCGAGGACGTCGATGAGTTCCCAGGTGCAGATGGTGACCGGCAGGAAGCGTCGTGGTGGTGGGTGGGCGCTGACCGGGCTGGCCTGGATCGTCGGGCTTCTGTTCGTGCTGCCGGTGCTGTGGATGCTGCTGACCTCGTTCCACTCCGAGGAGGACGCGGCGAAGAACCCGCCGGACGTCGCGGCGCCGCTGACGCTGGACGGCTACCGGTCGTTCTTCGACACCGGGCCCTGGCCGTCGCTGCTCAACTCGCTGACCGCGAGCATCCTGTCCACGGTGCTGGTGATCCTGCTCGCGTTCCCGGCGGCGTACGCGCTGTCGATCCGCCCGGTGCGGAAGTGGACCGACGTGCTGTTCTTCTTCCTGTCCACGAAGATGCTGCCGGTGGTGGCCGGCCTGCTGCCGATCTACCTGTTCGCCCAGTCGGTCGGGTTCCTGGACAACATCTGGCTGCTGATCATCCTCTACACCTCGATGAACCTGCCGATCGCGGTCTGGATGCTGCGCAGCTTCCTGTCCGAGGTGCCGGTGGAGATCCTCGAGGCCGCGTCGGTCGACGGCGCCAACCTGACCCGGACGTTGCGGTCGGTGGTGGCGCCGGTGGTGACGCCGGGGATCGCGTCGGCGGCGCTGATCTGCTTCATCTTCAGCTGGAACGAGCTGCTGTTCGCCCGGGTGCTGACCGGCACGGTGGCGCAGACGGCTCCGGTGTTCTTGACTGGGTTCGTGACCAGCCAAGGATTGTTCCTCGCCAAAGTCTGTGCCGCGTCCATCGTGGTGTCGCTGCCGGTGCTGATCGCCGGGTTCGCCGCCCAGGACAAGCTCGTCCAGGGCCTGTCGCTGGGGGCGGTCAAGTGAAGTTGTCCGCCGCTGCTGTTGATGCCCTGGGCAATGACGTCGGCGTGCCGTCGTACGAGCGTACGGCGGTGACGCCGGGGATCGTGCACTTCGGCGTCGGTGGGTTCCATCGTGCGCATCAGGCGATGTATCTCGATCGGCTGATGAGTGAGGGGAAGGCGCTCGACTGGGGGATCCTCGGGGTCGGGGTGCTTCCGAACGATCACCGGATGGCCGAGGTGATGTCGGCTCAGGACTGCTTGTACACGTTGGTGATCAAGCACCCGGACGGGACGCTCGAGCCCCGGGTGATCGGGTCGATCGTCGACTACCTTTTCGCGCCGGACGACCCCTCCGCCGTCGTGGATCGGATGGTCGACCCGACCACCCGGATCGTCTCGCTGACGATCACCGAGGGCGGGTACCACGTCAACCAGGTGACGGGTGAGCTGGACACGTCCGACCCGGCGCTCGCCGCCGACCTGGAGCCGGGGGCGACCCCGCGGAGCGCGTTCGGGTTCATCGTCGAGGCGCTGGCCCGGCGGCGGGCGGCCGGTGTGCCGCCGTTCACGGTGATGTCCTGCGACAACATCCCGGGCAACGGACACGTCGCGCGCAAGATGCTGGCGTCGTTCGCCCGGCTCAAGGACCCGGACATCGCCGAGTTCCTGGAGACCGAGGTGCGGTTCCCGAACTGCATGGTGGACCGGATCACGCCGGTCACCGCGGACGCCGACCGGGAGGCGCTGGCGGAGCGGTTCGGGGTCGAGGACGGCTGGCCGGTGGTGTGCGAGCCGTTCACGCAGTGGGTGCTCGAGGACGACTTCGGTGGCGACCGGCCGCCGTACGAGGATGTCGGCGTCCAGATCGTCGGCGACGTCGAGCCGTACGAGCTGATGAAGCTGCGGCTGCTGAACGCGAGCCACCAGGCGCTCTGCTACCTCGGGTACCTGGCCGGTTACCGGTACGCGCACGAGGTGTGCCAGGACAAGCTGTTCGTCGACTTCCTGCTCGGCTACATGGACGCCGAGGGGACGCCGACCCTGCCGCCGGTGCCCGGGGTCGACCTCGACCGCTACAAGCACCAGCTGATCGAGCGGTTCGCGAACCCGGAGGTGCGGGACACGCTGGCGCGGCTGTGTGCGGAGAGTTCCGACCGGATCCCGAAGTGGTTGCTGCCGGTGGTGCGCGAGCAGCTGGCGGCCGGGCGGGAGATCGGCCGGTCGGTCCTGGTGGTCGCCTCCTGGGCCCGGTACGCCGAGGCCGTCGACGAGCAGGGGCAGCCGATCGAGGTGGTCGACCGGCTGCGCGACAAGCTCGTGGAGCGGGCGCAGCACAACCGCGAGGACCCACTGGTCTTCATCTCCGACCCGGACCTCTTCGGCGACCTCGCCGCCAACGAGCAGTTCGTCACGCAGTACAAGGCCGCTCTGCAGTCGCTCCACGAGATCGGCGCCCGCAGCACACTCGAAGCGCTCTAGTCTGGGGCCCATGACTGAGCAGAGGCTGGTTGCCGGGGTGGACTGTTCCACGCAGGCGACCAAGGTGGTCGTGTGCAACGCCGAGACCGGTGAGGTACTGCGGGAGGGTCGCGCACCGCATCCGGACGGGACGCAGGTGGACCCGGCCGCGTGGTGGAAGGCGTGGGAGATCGCGTCCGACGGGCTGCTCGACGGGGTCGAGGCGATCTCGATCGGCGGGCAGCAGCACGGGATGGTCCTGCTCGACGAGGCCGGTGAGGTGGTGCACCCCGCCGTACTGTGGAATGACACGTCCTCCGCTGATGCGACGGCTGAGCTGGTGTCCGAGCTCGGTGGGCCTGGTGCGTGGGCTGACGCGGTGGGGTCGGTGCCGGTGCCTTCGTTCACCGTGACCAAGCTGCGCTGGATCCGGGACGCGGATGCGAGCGCACCGGCTGACGCGGCGCGGCGGGCGGCCGCCGAGCGTGCCGCGGCCGTCGTCCTGCCGCACGACTGGATGATGCATCGCCTGGCGGCCGACCGGCAGGGCATCTCCGGTATCACGACGGACCGCGGCGACGCGTCCGGTACCGGGTGGTGGTCGCCGGCGACGAACACCTACCGCCCGGACCTGGTCGAGCTGGCCTTCGGGCGGTCGCTCGAGCTGCCGCGGGTCGCCGGACCGGCCGAGATCGTCGGCCGGACCGCGTCGGGTGCTGCGCTGGCCGCGGGCACCGGTGACAACATGGCGGCCGCGCTCGGGCTGGACCTGCAGCCGGGCGATGTCGCCGTCTCGCTGGGCACGAGCGGTACGGCGTTTGCCCGGTCGGCTGACCCGACTGCGGACGCGAGCGGTCTGGTCGCCGGGTTCGCTGACGCCACCGGGGGCTATCTGCCGCTGGTCTGCACGCTGAACGCCGCCCGCGTCCTGTCGGCGACTGCTGAGCTGCTCGGCATGGACCTCGAGACGTTCAACGACGCCGCGCTCACGTCATCGGGCACCGACGGGCTCGTCCTGCTGCCGTACTTGGACGGCGAGCGTACGCCGGACCTGCCGCACTCGACCGGCCTGATCTACGGCCTCACCCGCGCCACCGCCAAGCCCGCCACGATGGCCCGCGCCGCGGTCGAGGGCCTGCTCTGCGGTCTCGCCGACGCGGTCGACGCCCTCCGCGCCCAGGGCCTCCCGGTCCGCCGCATCCTCCTGCTAGGCGGCGCCGCCCGCTCCCGCGCCGTCCAGGCCCTGGCCCCCGCCCTCCTGGGCGCCGAGGTCATCCTCCCCGAACCAGCCGAGTACGTCGCCCTGGGCGCCGCCCGCCAAGCCGCCTGGGCCCTCACCGGCACCGACACCCCACCCACCTGGCAAGTCCCCTCCGGCAAACCCGAGCCGTCCGTCATGACCGACGCCGAGGCCGCGAGAGTCCGCTCCCTCTACACCCAAACCCTCACCAACACTCGCCCCCTCCTCTCCACCCCGTACAACCGCTAGGAGCCGGACGTCTCACGTGCACGTCGTACGGACGTGACGAAGGACAGGAGCTCAGCCCGGCGGGCCCGACCGCGCAGGCGCGGTCGCAGACTTCCGCCACGGCGGTGGCGTTTCGAGCTCGAAGGCGTCATGTCTCTGGTTGCGGCGGTGGTGCTCGCGGTTGTCTGCTACGCCGAGTTGGAGGATCTGTACTGGCTTCAGCGACGCGGGGAGGTGGTCAGCGCGGCGGTCCTGGACGAGTCCGGTGGACGGACTACGCGCATCGAAGTCAGATACGTGACGCTCGCGGGCGAGGTCGTCACCGGTGAGACCTCCAACTACGAGGATGCCGAGGTGGGCGGCACGATCGACGTTGTCTACGACCGCGTCGACCCCAGCCGCATGCAGGCGGCGGCCTGGGGCTTCGACTACTGGTTCCCGGGCGTCTTTCTCGGTGGGGCGAGCGTGGGCTTCCTGATCTACGGAATCAACAGTCTCTGGGGTAGGCGTGGTGACGAGCGGTAGGCGGTGGGAGATGACGCCGGAGGACGAGGGCACCCGGGAGAAGCGGCGGTGGCGGGTTGCGCCTGAGGGGGTGATCTTCGTGTTCATCGCGGTGCTGATGGCCGGCGTTGGCTACTCGGAGATCCAGGACGAGCTCGCGCTGGAGCGCCGGGGAGAGGTCGTCACGGCGACTGTGCTGCACAAGGAGACGGCTCCGCGGTCCGGGGAGCCGATCGACATCCGGTTCGTGACGAAGGACGGCGAGACCGTCGAGACCACGACCGAGAACTACTCGGCGGCTGAGGTCGGGCAGCGCATCCAGGTGGTCTACGACCCGATGAAACCCACCCGGGTGCAGTCCGCCGACCTGGGGTACGAGTACCAGTCCTCCGTCGTCGTCTTCGGCGGCGGGGCTGTGGCGATCCTTGTCGTCAGCCTGTCCAGATTCTGGAGCCGGCCGACGGAAGCCGACGATTCGACGGCCGCACCAGGGTGAGCACGCCGCCACGGTGGCCGTGCGGGCGAGACGGATGCGCGCCGCGCCCCAGCGTGCCGTGCAAAAGCACGGCAGCCGGCGTACCGCTCAGAACGGCGGGTGGTCGTCAGCCTTCTGCAGTGTGCCGATGGCCGACTGGCCACGGGGATCGGTGCAGGACAGCGCATCGGGAGGACCGGATCTGGTGCTCTGAAGTGGCTGACCGGTTGTGGGCGCTTCGTTCGCCTGTCGGGTGACGGGGCCAAGGGCGGATGGGACGGTGGTGTAGCGATGGCCGGTCGGAGTGGTCAGGGTGATCGATCCGCCTGGGCGGCTTGTCGTCCGCCAGCCCCAGGCGCGGGTGTCCTTGATGACATGGTGGAACTCGCAGTACGGCGCCAGTCCGGCGAGGCTGGTCGTGCCGTTGTCCGCGAACGGAGTGATGTGGTCGCGGTCGCAATCTCTGGAGGCCCGGTTGCATCCAGGCCACGCGCAGACGGGATGCCGGGCGAGCAAGGTCTCCGTGACGAGGGCGCCGGGATCGTGGCGGGTGGTGGAGGCTTCGAGGACTGCGCCGTTCACGGGGTCGGTGAGGAGTCGTCGCCAGGTGCCGTCAGCGGCGATGCGGCGGGCCATGCGAGCGGGGATGGGGCCGTGGCCAGTCAGCTCGGCGGGATCGTCATCGAGGCCGAGGAGGGTGGTGGCTGCCACGATGACTTCGATGTGAGGCCGGCGGCGGTGCTGATCGGGGAGTCGGCGGCCGAGCCAGTCAAGACCGTTGCGCAGGATGTGTTCGAACAGGTCAGCGGCGACGTCGGCGCGGCGCTGTTCGGCGGTCCGGGCGTCCCTCGTCGCACCACAACGACGCAGCCCCGCACCGATGCGCCCTGCATCGCTGCCGGGTGCGGCAGCCTTGTTGTGCGCCGCGTTCTCGCCTCGCGGCGTGCGATGCTCCAGCTCAGGCCTGGTGGCTGCCATGCGATCCCTTATCGGCTCGCCGGTCGTCGGGCTGTGGCCGTCCAGGACGACTGCAGTGGCTGCCGTGGTGTCGTCGGTGGTCGTGCCGGTCTCGGCGGGGTTCGGGATGACGGGGCCGGTGGCGGGGCGCTTGGCGAGGGCGGCCATGGCCTGGATGGTGATCCAGATCTGCTGGATCTTGTCGGCGGTGTGGACGATCCACAGGCCCGCCATGCCGTTTGCGAGGGGGACGATCTTGCAGGTCCGCTCGGTAGCGGCGGCACGATGGTTGTCGTCCGCCTCGCCGGTGGAGTGTTTGGCGACCTGGCGGCGCAGGGATTCCAGCAGATTGCGGTGAGTCTGCGAGGCGGCCCGTCTCAGCACGTGCGCCTCTACGGCTCGGGCCGTGTCGTCGTGCAGCGCGCTGGTGGCCTCGGAGATAGCCAGGGCCTTGCCCCAGGTGAGGGCGCCGCACTTGAGCGCGGTGTGCGTCGCCCTCAACGACGAGGTGAGTCGGAGCGCGGTCTCCACCCGCAGGCCGACGGTGTTTGGCGACAACCCGAGCGCGAGCGCGATCTCGCCGTACCAGGAGCGTTCGGGGTCGATCGGGCGGCCCTTCGTGTCGAGTTGTGTCGGGCGGGGTGATTCGCGGTGTTCGGCTCGGCGTTGCCGGATGAACGATGCCATCGCGCTCGCCTTGATCGCTTCGGCCCAGCCGGACAGGCGGTTGGCGGAATTCATCAGTTCGATCAGGGCCATCGGGGACATCGCCTCGGGCCGGGTCTGCTCTAGCGCGCCGGCGAGCTCCCCGCCGGGCGGCAGACACACCCAGGCCGGTGCGCAGCGGCGAAGCATCTCACGCTCCGCCTCGTCCTGATCGACCCCGTCCCACAGTTCCCACTCGAGGGTGTCGACCTGGGAGAACCTGTTCCGGCCTAGCAGGACGTCGAGCTCGGCGTCCTGCTCGTCTTGTTCATTGATGAAGCGTGGGCCGCCCGAGGCGTGAGGGTCCTCGGGGATGTCGAGGTCTTCCAGTGTCGAGACAACACCGGACGGCAAGAGAGTCCGGGACGCGGCCGGATCGGCGATGACCAGGTCGTCGCCGATCCGGCAGTTGATGAGCTCTCTCATGTGCCAATAATAGAACATACGTTCCCTTGAACTCAAGTTTCGAGAGGGTGCTGTGTGTTATGTCGCAGGACATCGGTGACAGTTCTGCATCAGGACATCGGTGACGATTCGGGCGATGTTGGTGGTGACACTTCCGGAGCCCGCCCGGCCCGCCTGCTGTTGACCCACTCGATCCGAAACCGGATTGACGGCGGACGGGCCGACCGTTCCGATGGTGCTCGTGAGTTCCCGTAAGGTCCACGCCGATCAGGCCCACATCGACACACCGCTCGTCCGCGAACTGGTGGCCGTTCAGTTCCCGCAGTGGGCGGCGTTGCCGCTGGAGCCGGTCGACTCCGGCGGATTGGCGAACGCGATCTACCGTCTCGGTTCCGACCTGTGCGTACGGCTGCCGCTCCGGCCCTCGATCACCGACCCCGTCCGGCGGGAGCAGGCGAAACTCGCGGCACTCGCGCCGCTCCTGCCCGTGGCCATCCCCGCGGTCGAGGCGATCGGCTCACCCACCGACGCGTTCCCGGGCGAGTGGTCCGTCCACCGCTGGCTCACCGGTAGGCACCGGTCCCCCGATGCGCTCGCCGACCCACGCGGGCTAGCGACGGACCTCGCGGCATTCGTCGACGCGTTCCGGCGGATCGACCTGCCAGACCGGCCGCCGGCGTATCCGGGCGAGCGCCGCACGCGCGCTCCGATGGTCGAGATGGACTCCTCGACGCGGAAGGCGATCGGCGAGCTGGACGGCCTGATCGACACTGGCGCAGCGCTGGCGTCGTGGGAGGAGTCACTCGCGGCGCCGTACGACGGGCGCGAGGTGTGGGTGCACTCGGACCTGACGCCGGGCAACCTGCTCGTGTCAGTGGAGGACCGGCTGACCGCGGTGCTCGACTTCGAGACCTGCGGGGTCGGCGATCCGGCCTGCGACCTGTTCCCCGTGTGGCACCTACTGCCCGTGAATCTCCGCGACGAGTTCCGTGCGGCGCTGGACGTGGACGACGCGACGTGGCTCCGCGGCCGCGGGCGCGTGCTGTCCCAGGCCCTGATCGTGTGGTCGCATCAAAAGGACACCAACCCAGCGATGACGAACTGCGCGCGGCACGTCATCGGCGAGGCGCTCGCAGTGCCTCGATGAGGTCTCTGAGCTGGCGATCGACGCGCCAACTCCCGTATCTCCCAGCCCAACAGACGTTCCACCAGCTTGCCAGCCGGGCGAGCATGACAGTCCATCGAGGACATCCAACCGGTGCCCGGTGTGACTTACCTCGGCAACGGCCGACCCCAGGCCAGCGCCCGAGACGGGCTGAAACGTCACCGATGTCCTGACACACCAACTGTCACCGATGTCTTGATACAGAACTGTCACCGATGTCCTGAGACATCACACGAGAGGGTGCTGTGACGTGGGGGTCTGCGTTGTGGAGGGTGTCGTAGAGGCACGCTCTTGGTGATCCGGGAATGCCCATTGGCACATCCCACGAGCCCTGACGCACGGGAGCCTCCGCCGAAGCTGCGTCACTTCGCCCGCAGCGGCCGCGTCACATCACGTACCGAGCCGGCATTCGCCGACGTCGGCCGCACCAAGCAAACATGGGTAGGTCTACCGACGCGCGGTTTCCCTCGCCCCGTTGAGCATGGGAAGCGGCGGCCATGGCGCGCCTTGAGCGCATCTGAGTGTTCAGGGGCGTTGGCCGAATCGGTGAGGAGCCAAGCCATGTCCGAGATCGAAGCGAATGACGTCCGGCTGTACTACGAGGTGTACGGAAGCGGCGAGCCCCTCGTACTCGTCCATGGATCGTGGGGTGACGCCCGGAGCTGGCGATTCGTGGTCCCCGGGCTGGCCGAGTCCTTCCGCGTACTCGTTTACGACCGTCGCGGCCACTCCCGCAGCGAGCGCCCGCAGACACAGGGCAGCGTTGTCGAGGACGGCGACGACCTCGCTGCCCTGCTCCGCGTACTCGACATCGCTCCGGCGCACGTGGTCACGAATTCGTACGGCGGCGACATCGCGCTGCGCCTGGCCGCACGGCACCCGGAGGTGTTCCGCTCGCTCTCCTGCCACGAACCACCCCTGTTCAGCCTTCTGGAGGATGATCCCGCGAGCCAGGTCATCCTCGGGCAGGGCGCCGCCAGCCTCGAATCCGTCGGCCGGCGGATCGCCGAGGGCGACGCTGTGGGTGCGGCGCAGCAGTTCGCCGACGAGGTCGCCTTTGGGCCGGGCGCCTGGGACAACCAGTTGCCGCCGGAGCTGCGGGCGATCTTCGTTCAGAATGCTCCGACGTTCCTTGACGAGCTACAAGACCCCCACGCGCTCAGCATCGACCCGGACCTGCTGGCACAGCTTGCACTGCCGGTCCGGCTCACCCAAGGCTCCGAAAGCCCGCCAGCATTCCCTGCGGTCATCGAGCGCCTCATGGGCCTGATCCCACACGCCACGCGAGAGACGATCCCGGGCGCGGCACACATTCCGCACCTGACGGCACCGAGGCGCTACGTCGAGGCCACAACGCGCGCTCTCCGACGCACCACCGTCTGAACCCATCGCCGTTGGCGACGCGTCCGCGCCCAAGCGGTGGGCCGCGGACGGCCCCCATCTAGCTCGGCCCTGAACTCCCGACGTGTCCCAGGCCGCAACAAGGCCCCCGACGCCAGCCTCGACCGGTGGCGAGCCGGCGTGCCGGGTCATCCCGTTCGACCCCGATGGTTCTGGCGCGCGCTATAGGCGGGGGCCGAGGGGGTCTTCGTCGGGTGGGGTGGGGGTTCGGCGGGTGGTGTTGGTGAGGGAGCGTTCGGGGAGCCAGAGGATGAAGGTGCTGCCTACGCCTATCTCGGAGTGCAGGGCGACGGTGCCGCCGTGGGACTCGGCGATCTGGCGGACGATGGCCAGGCCGAGGCCGGTACGGCGTTGGCCGGTGGACGGGACCGTGGCCGGGGGCTGGCGCTGACCGGAGCGGAAGAAGCGGTCGAAGACGCGGTCGGCGTCCTCGGCCGCAATGCCGGGACCTTCGTCGCGTACGGCGATCCACGCCCACCCGTTGCGGCTCCCGACCGCCAGCACCAGCTCACTCCCACCACGAGCGAGCCGGACCGCGTTGGAGAGCAGGTTGTCGACCGCCCGCCGCAACGCGGACGCGTCTCCGGCCGCGATCGGCCCGGGGGACAGGCGCCGTACGACGTGCAGTTCGCGATCCGCCGCGAGCAGTTCGTACTCCTCGGCCGCCTCGCCCGCGATCGCGGCCAGATCCACGTCCGCGTCGACGAAGGCCGGTGACGAACGGCGAGCGGACGCGAGCAGATCCTCGACCAGCCGGGTCATCCGATGGATCGCCCGGCTGACGATCGCGGTCGCCTGGGCCCGGTCCTCCGCGGTGGTGTCGTCGTGCGCGAGTACGGCGTCCACGTTCGCCTGGATCACCGCCAGCGGGTTGCGCAGCTCGTGCGACGCGTCGTCGACCAACTGCCGCTGCGACATGAACGCAGACTCGAGCCGGCCAAGCATGTCGTCGACGGTGTCGGCCAGGTTCCGCAGCTCGTCCCGTGGCCCGTCCAGGGCGATCCGGCGGGACAGGTCGGTCGCCGAGATCTCCTGTGCTGTCGTGGTGATCCGCCGTACCGGACGCAGGGCACGGCCCGACAACCACCAGCCGGTCCCGAGACTCACCAGGAGCAACGCCCCCATGCCCGCGGCCGAGTAGTTCCGCAGCGTCTGCAGCGTCTGGTAGTTCACCGCGGACTCGATCGTCGAGATCTCCGCGGCCTCGATGACATGCCCCGGCTTCACCTTCAGGTTGCCGTTGGCATCCTTGTAGACCTTGTTCACCGTGATCGGACTCAACGGCTTCGGATCCAGGAACGCCGATAGAGCGACGTACACCCCACCGAGCAGCAACGCCGACAGCGCAATCAGCACCGCCGAGTACGTCACCGTCAACCGGAACCGAATCGTCTGGGTCCACGGCGGGCGCTTGAACTTCATGTCTCACCTCGAAGGCGGTAGCCGCGGCCGATGACGGTTTCCAGGACGGGCTCTTCGCCCTCCTGGGTGAGTTTGCGGCGGAGGGTGCCGACGGTGACGCGGACGCTCTGGGTGAAGGGGTCCGCGTTCTCGTCCCAGACGTGCTCGAGGAGCTCCTCGGCCGAGACGACGTGACCGGGTCGCGACATCAGGTAACGCAGTACGCCGAACTCCTTCAGCGTCAGCGGGAGCTCGCGGCCGGACCGGGTGGCGAGGTGGCGGGACGAGTCGAGCACCAGGCCGCCGACGTGCAGCTGGGTGGTCCCGTTGGTGACGTCGCGGCGCAGCAGGGCGCGGATCCGGGCGAGCAGCTCGACCAGCGCGAACGGCTTGGTCAGGTAGTCGTCCGCGCCCTCGTCGAGCCCGCGGACCCGGTCGGCCAGCGAGGCGCGCGCGGTCAGCATCAGCACCCGCAGCTCGCGGCCGGACGCGACCTCGATCTCACCCCGGCGTACGGCGCGGCACAGGTCGAGGCCGCTGGTGTCCGGCAGGGTGATGTCCAGGATCGCCAGGTCGTACGCCGTGGTCGCAAGCTTCTCCACTGCCTCGGCGCCGGTCGTCGCCGTGTCCACGGCATAGCCGGCCCGGCCGAGTCCGGAGCGCAGCGCGCTGACCAGGCCTTCCTCGTCCTCCACCACCAGTAGTCGCACGAGACCAAGGTAGCCGGACCGGCCGGGTTGGCCGGTCTGCGCTTTCGGTGGACTTTCGCTCCGCTTTCCGGTCGTTTTCGCGCCCCTTTGATGTGGTGGGGGCCAATCGACCGAAGGAGTTTCTTGATGAACGTCCCAGGAAAGCGGCTCATCCTCGGTACGGCGGTCGCCGCGGCGGCCCTCGGGGTCGGCGGGATCGCGTACGCGACCACCGGTGACCCGGCGCCCGAGCAGGGCTACGTGACCATCGAGGACGGCGCCACCACCCCGTCGCCGGGCACTGGCAGCGCCCAGCGGGACGGCACGGACTGCCCCGAGAAGAACGGCGGCCAGGGCCAGAACCAGGGGCAAGGCCAGCAGGGTGAGCAGCCGGCACAGCCCGAGCAGACCCAGCCGGACGCATCCGAGAACGCATGACAGCGAATCCGAACGATCCGGGTGCCGGACGGCACCCGGATCGGGGGGTGATGGAGGAGGCGCCGGCCCGGTGGCCGGGGGCCGGCCAGAGCCGGCTGGGCCGGCTGGAGGCCGGCGGAGGAGATCACGTGGAGGTTGGTGTGGAGAGACGTAGTGACACCGGGGTGTCGGCAGGGCTGCTCGAGCATGCGTTGTTCGAGGTGAAGCGGGTTGTGGTGGGGCAGGACCAGCTGGTGGAGCGGATGCTGGTCGGGCTCCTGGCCCGCGGGCACTGCTTGCTGGAGGGTGTGCCGGGTGTCGCGAAGACGCTGGCGGTGCGGACGCTGGCCGAGGTGATCGGCGGGCAGTTCTCCCGGCTGCAGTTCACCCCGGACCTGGTGCCGGGCGACATCATGGGCACCCGGATCTGGCGCCCGTCGGCGGAGGGGTTCGACACCGAGCTCGGCCCGGTCTTCGCCAACCTGGTCCTGGCCGACGAGATCAACCGCGCACCCGCCAAGGTGCAGTCGGCGTTGCTCGAGGCGATGGCCGAGCACCAGGTCAGCATCGGCGGCCGCAGCTACAAGCTGCCGGAGCCGTTCCTGGTGCTGGCGACCCAGAACCCGATCGAGTCCGACGGCGTGTACGCGCTGCCCGAGGCGCAGCGGGACCGGTTCCTGCTGAAGATCACGGTGGACTACCCGACTCCGCTCGAGGAGCTCACCATCCTGCAGCGGATGAGCGCGCACCGGCCGCACGCGAACGCCGTGCTCACCCCGGAGCAGGTCGCTCAGTTGCAGGAGGCAACGGACGACGTCTTCGTCCACAACGCGGTCGCGGAGTACGTCGTACGCCTCGTGCATGCGACCCGGGTGCCACAGCAGTACGGCGTCAACGACCTGCAAGGCGTCCTGGAGTTCGGCGTGAGCCCGCGGGCCACGCTCGGCCTGGTCGCCGCCGGGCGCGCGCTCGCGTTGCTGCGAGGCCGCGACTACGTCCTGCCCGCCGACGTGTACGACGTTGCCCTCGACGTGATGGCGCATCGTCTGGTCCTCACCTTCGACGCGCTCGCCGACGGTGTCGACCCGCGGGCCGTGATCTCCCGCATCCTGCACGCCGTCGAGCAACCACACGTCGTCCCCGCGGACGGCGCCCAGGGGTCGGCAGCATGAACGAGCGGAGCGAGTTCATCATCAAGCACAGAACGACTTGTGCCTCATCCGCGCCCGGAGCGAAGCGAGGACGTGGATGAGTCTCCCGGGCCCCGACCTGCTGAAGGGGCGGGAGCGGGCGTTGCGGACGCTGGAGCTCTCGGTCAAGCGGAAGCTGGAAGGGTTCCTGCACGGCGAGATCACCGGACTGCGGAGCGGGCCGGGCAGCGAGCCGAACGAGGCGCGGCCGTACCAGGCCGGCCAGGACGACGTCCGCCGGATGGACTGGAACGTCACGGCTCGCTCGCTCGAGCCGCATGTCCGGTCGCCGCTGGCCGAGCGGGAGCTGGAGACCTGGGCGTTGCTCGACGCATCGGCCAGCATGGACTTCGGCACTGCGCTCAGCGAGAAGCGCGATCTCGCCATCGCTGTGGTCGGGGCGGTCGGCCTGCTCGCCGACCGGCCCGGCAACCGGCTCGGCGTTCGCGTCGCCGTCGGGGACCACCTGTCCCGGATCCCCGGCGTCGGTGGGGCGGCAGCACTTCGCCGTACCCTGCGAACGCTGCTATCGTTGCCCAGGGCAACGCCTGGCGAGCATCCCGCGGTTCCGCTGGGGGCTGCGATCACCCGGTTCAACCGCGAACATCCCCGCCCCGGGCTGCGGGTCGTCGTCTCGGACTTCCACGACGACACCTGGGCGGACCCGCTGCGCCGGCTGGCCGCGCGGCACGAGGTGATCGCCGTCGAGGTGCTCGACCCGCGCGAGCTCGAACTCCCCGAGGTCGGCCTGCTCACGCTGGTCGACCCGGAGACCGGGCGGCGCCGTGAGGTGCAGACGACCAGCAAGAGACTGCGGCGCAAGTACGCCGACGTGATGACAGCCAAACGTGAACAGACCGCTCGCGACCTCCGGGCCGCGGGTGCGGCGCACCTCGTGCTGCGGACCGACACCGACTGGGTCCGCGACGTGGCGGCCTTCGCCACCGCCCGCCGCCGCGCGAGCGTCCGCCGGAACCCGATGGGAAGGACCGGAATCCGATGAGATTCGAGCAACCGCTGTGGCTTCTGCTGCTCGGCCTGGTGGTGGCGCTGGTCGCCGCCTACCTGGTCGCCCAGCGGCGCCGCAGCAAGTACGCCGTCCGGTTCGCGACCCTGCCGATGCTGGAGAAGGTCGCGCCGACGCGGCCCGGCTGGCGGCGGCACGCGCCGGCCGTGGCGTTCCTGGCCGCAGTGACCGTGCTGACGATCGCGATCGCCCGGCCGGTCGCCGACATCCGGGTGCCGCGGGAACGCGCCACCGTGCTGGTCGCGATGGACGTCTCCAACTCGATGGCCGCGACCGACGTGGCGCCGAACCGGTTCGAGGTGGCCAAGCAGGCCGCGGTCCAGTTCGTCGAGGAGCTGCCGGAGAAGTTCAACGTCGGCCTGGTCTCGTTCGCCCGGACCGCGACCGTGGTCGCGCCGCCGAGCACCAACCACCAGGCGACCGTGGACGCGATCAACACCCTGACGCTAACCGATAGCACCGCGATCGGCGAGGCCGTGCTGACCAGCCTGCAAGCGGTCCGCACGATCGACCCGAACGACCCACCGCCGAGCCGGATCGTGCTGCTGTCCGACGGCGGGAACACCTCCGGCCGTCCGATCGACGAAGCCGCCGAGGCGGCCGACCAGGCCGGTGTGCCGGTGTCGACGATCGCGTACGGGACCCCCGAAGGCACTGTGAACCTCGAAGGCCGGAACATCCCGGTCCCCGCCGACAGCGAGGCGCTGCGCGGCCTCGCCGAGGCGACCAGCGGCGACTTCTACGAGGCTGAGAGCGACGAGCAGCTACGCGACGTCTACTCCGACCTGCAGTCGTCGATCGGCTGGACCACCGAACCACGCGAGATCACCAATCTGGTGGCGGGAATCGCCCTGGTCGCGGCGCTGCTTGCCGCGCTGGCCTCGCTGCTCTGGTTCTCCCGTCTGCCCTGAGCAGTGAAGGAGCCTTCGATGAGCCCTCATCTCGGTCAACCGTTCCGCGGCCCGCACTACGCGCCCGGTCCACCCCCTGCGGAGCCGCTGCCTGCAGCGGAGCCGCAGTACCCCTTCTCCGTCACCCCGGCTTCCGCTGGGTCGGCTCCCCCCTCTCCGGCCGCGGCACCTCAGGCCGGGGTGACGGTCCAACCTCCTCGTACGGCGGCCCGCCGCGGACGGGTCGTGGTCGCCAGCCTCGCGCTGTCGATCGTGGCCGGCGGGCTGGCCGGCGCGGTGACGGGATCCCGTGATCCCGAGTCCGCGGCGGTCGAGCTGCCGCAGGCGGCCGCGCCACCCGCGGCGGCCCAGGGGTCGATCACCGCGGCTGCCGCGAGCGTGCTGCCGGGTGTGGTGTCGGTGCGGGCCGGCCGGGCGACCGGGTCCGGGTTTGCGATCGACCAGCAGGGTCACGTGGTGACCAACGCACACGTGGTGGAAGGAGCGAGCGATGTCTCGCTGGTGCTGTCGAACGGCCGCCGGGTCGACGCCGAGATCATCGGGTCGGACGAGGACAACGACCTCGCCGTACTCCAGGTCTCGACCGCCGACGCCGAGGGACTGCGTGCGCTCACGCTCGGCCGGTCCGCACAGCTGCGGGTCGGCGACCCGGTGCTGGCCGTCGGCTCACCGCTCGGGCTGGAAGGGACGGTGACCGCGGGCATCGTCAGCGCGGTCGATCGGCAGGCGCGGTTCGGTGACAACAACAGCCGCCAGTCGGCGATCCAGACCGACGCCGCGATCAACCCGGGCAACTCCGGCGGTCCGCTGGTCAACTCCGCCGGGCAGGTGGTCGGCGTCAACACGGCGATCGCCACTCTCGGCAGCTCGTCCCGCGGCAGCATCGGCATCGGCTTCGCCATCCCGGTGGACCGGATGAAGACCATCGTCGAGGGGCTGATCAACTGACCTGAAGGAGCGCCTCGGCAAGCGCAGTTCTGGCGTAGAGCACGAGGCGGCCGGAGCGGTGGGAAGTGACGAGACCGGCGGCGCGTAAGGCACTCAGGTGTTGTGAGACGCAGCCGGGCGTCAGGCCGGTCCGGGCGGCCAACTCTGTCGTCGATCTCGGGCTGCCGAGCTGGTTCAGCAGCTCGGCCCGGGATCGGCCCAGTACGCCGGCCACCCCCGCCGGAGTCGGTCGCGTGGAGTCGTCCCACAGCGTGGCGACTCCACG